>JAGCMT010000057.1 GCA_017646335.1 Burkholderiaceae bacterium | reverse complement strand
TATCGATAGATTGCACAGTCATTCGTGGCTAGCGAAAAGAATTCAATGGCTTCCAAATTCTCTGCTTTACGTAAACTCGACCCCAATTTCGTTCGATTGCTGGGTTACATCAAACCGCACCGCGGCAAACTCATTTTGTCCATGTTATTTATGGTCGTGGCTGCCGGTTCTTCTTCATTGATTGCCATGTTGTTAGGGCAACTCACCGAACGCGGTTTCTACGAAAAAGAAGCATGGGTCATTTTGGGGGCACCGATCGGTCTTTTAATCATTGCGGGCTTGCACGGTTTGAGCACCTTCATGAGCGCCTACCTCTTGGGCAAGGTCAATCAAGGTGCATTGATTGCCATTCGTGAAGAATTATTTGCAAAAATGATTCGCTGGCCGGCCAAAACTTACCAAGAAAACACCTGTGCGCGTGTTTCCGCCAAGTTCATCAATGAAGCCAATATCGCCTTGACGAATGTCGGTCGTTCCTTGACGATGTTCATCCGTGACGGCCTTCAAGTCGTGGCACTTTTATTCATTCTCTTTTACTACAACTGGCAATTGACGTTGATCACCTTCATCGTCGGTCCGTTGATCGTGCTCGTTTTGCGCTTGATTTCCAAGAAGATGAAATCGGTGGTAGCGGAAAACCAAAAAACGGTGGCTCTTTTGATGGGGGCTGTCCAACAAGCTTATCGAGCACAACGCTTGATCAAGGTACACAACAATCACGAACAAGAATACGATCGTTTCGACAAGGTCAATGAAAAGATTCGTCGTGAATCGTTAAAAGTGATGCGTCTGAGCTCTTTAGGTGCACCGGCTACCCAAGTCATCACGATGTGCGGCGTTGCCATCATCATTGCCGTGGCCTTATTTGAAGCGCAAAAAGGCTTGATCACGATGGGTGACTTCGTCACGTTCTTGTCAGCTATGTTGATGATGTCTCCCCCATTGCGCCACTTGGCAGAACTCAATGCCACCATGGTGGGGGTTAAGGTTGCTGCTGAAAGCATCTTTGAAAGCATCGATCAAAACGCTGAAGACGATAACGGTCAAGAAGAATTGACCGGCATTACCCAACCGATCGTTTTTGACAATGTCACGCTTCGTTACCCGAACACGGAAAAAGATGCCGTGAAGGGTTTTAATTTAACGGTCAATCCGGGTGAACATATTGCATTGGTCGGCTTATCGGGCTCGGGCAAATCGTCGTTGATCAACTTAATTCCCCGATTCTGGGAACCGACTTCCGGTGAAATTTTGATTAACGGCGTTGATTACCGAAATTATCGATTGAAATCTTTGCGTGACCAAATCGCGATTGTCACGCAAGACGTCTTCCTTTTCAACGACACGATCCGTGCCAATATCACCTATGGTTTAAAGGACGTAACGGAAGAAGCCATTGAAAAGGCCATTGAAGCTTCGGCGTTAAAGCCCTTTATTGAATCTTTGCCCAAAAAATTGGACACGATGGTGGGTGAAGCCGGCGGCCTTTTATCGGGTGGCCAAAAGCAACGTATTTCGATTGCGCGAGCCCTTTTGAAGAATGCACCGATTTTGATTTTGGACGAAGCCACAAGCGCATTGGATAGTGAAAGTGAACACCACATCAAAACCGCTTTGGAAACCTTGATGCAAGGTCGCACGTGTTTCACGGTCGCTCACCGATTGTCTACGATTGAAAACGCCGATCGAATTATTGTGATGAATGATGGTGAGATCCGTGAAATGGGTTCTCACCAAGAGTTGTTGTTGCTCGACCAAGCCTATGCAAACTTGGTGAAACTCCAATCGCTCGGTCAACAAGAATAGGACTCGACCTACCGTTTTGATTTCGGATCGAAGTGATCGATCCAAGAAAAAGAATTTGTTATGTTTGCTCGTTTGAAAAACAAAATCGACCCCAATCTTTTGCGATTGTGGCAATACGTCAAACCCTTCAAAGGACTCTTGATCGGGTCTGCGATTTTTATGGGTTTGAGCGGCGCCATGTCCGGTCTTATTGCAACGCTTTTGGGCAAGCTCATGGAAGTGGGCTTTTATGACAAAGAAACCTGGGCATTAATCGCAGCGCCGCTCGCTTTGATTGTGGTAACGATTTTCTATGGTCTTTTCGGTTTCTTGAGCTCGTATTTATTGGCTAAAGTGACGCAAAACGCCCTTATTCGTTTACGTACGGAACTCTTCCGCAACATGACGAAGTGGCCTGCACAACACTATCAAAACCTCACGAGCGGTCAAATTGCCGCCCGCTTCATCAACGAAGCCAATAACGCGTTAACGAGCGCCGGTCGCTCCTGCATCTTGATCGTCAAAGACGGTTTGTCGATCGTTTGCTTACTTTTCGTGTTGATCTATTACAACTGGCAACTCACCTTGGTCACCTTTGCCGTGGCGCCGTTGATTGTTTGGACCCTCCGTACGATTTCGCGAAAGATGAAGTCCGTCATTGCCGGTAACCAAAAGTCGATTGCCGTTTTGCTTGCAACCGTACAAGACGCTTACAAGGCCAATCGTTTGATCAAGGTCTACCACAACTACGAAACGGAATCGAACAATTTCGGCGTCATTAATCGCACTATCCGCGACCAACAAATGCGCATTTTGAAGCTCACGTCGTTGGGTACGCCGGCTACGCAACTCATCACCATTTTGGCGGTCGCTTTAGTGGTTGGTGTCGCTTTATGGGAATCTCAGCAAGGTTGGATTACGATCGGTGACTTCATTACGTTCTTGACGGCAATGCTTTTGTTGATGGATCCGTTGCGCCATATGGCCGGTCTCAATTCCACGTTTGTGACGATGTCGGTCGCCGCTAAGGGCATTTTCACCTCCATTGACAAGCCTTTGGAAGAAGACAACGGTACGGTTGAATTGGCAAAAGCCTCCGGTCACGTCACGTTCGAAAAAGTCTCTTTGAAATACCCCGGCAGCAAGACGTTTGCAGTTAAGGACTTTAGCCTTGAAGTCAAACCCGGCGAACACGTGGCCTTGGTCGGCGAATCGGGCTCCGGCAAATCGTCCATCATCAATATGATTCCCCGCTTCTGGCAGCCCACGAGCGGTCGAATTTTGGTTGATGGTCACGATTACAAGGAAATCACCTTAACGTCGCTTCGTGACAACATTGCCATTGTCACGCAAGACGTTTTCCTCTTTGATGACACGATTCGCGCCAATATCGCTTACGGTATGCCCAACGCCACCGAAGAAGACATTCAAGTGGCAATTAAGGCTGCCGCCCTTGAACCCTTTATCGCCTCGTTGCCGAACGGTTTAGATACCTCCGTGGGCGAAGCCGGCGACAAGCTCTCGGGCGGTCAAAAGCAACGCATCTCGATTGCTCGTGCCATTTTGAAAAACGCGCCGATCCTCATCTTGGACGAAGCTACGAGCGCGTTGGATAGTGAAAGCGAACGCCACATCCAAACGGCTCTCGACAATTTAATGCAAGGCCGCACATGCTTTACGGTGGCTCACCGCCTCTCGACCATTGAGAAGGCCGATCGCATCATTGTGATGGAAAAATCTCAAGTAATCGAAATGGGCACGCACCAATCGTTGATCGAAAAAGACGGGAAATACGCCAACCTCGTTCGATTGCAAGCCCCGAAAGCTTTAGAAGAATAGTCTCGTCATCTCTAACAAAAAGAGCGCATCTTGCAATGCGCTCTTTTTGTTTTATCTCAAACACTTACTCGAGATTTTGAATTTGCTCACGCATCTGTTCGATCGTCAGCTTCAAGGCCAAAGAGGCGTTGGTCATTTCAATGGCCACGGCTTTGCTACCCAACGTATTGGATTCACGATTCATCTCTTGCATCATGAAGTCAAGCTTGCGGCCCACTTGACCGCCGGCGGCCAATACTCGACGCACTTCTTTCACGTGGGTCAATAAACGATTGATCTCTTCATCCACATCCATACGGAGTGCATACATCGTCACTTCTTGGCGAATACGATCGCTCACTTCGTCTTTGGTAAGCGTTGCATGTTCGGTCAAAGCTTTGGAAAGCGCCTCTTCAAGACGTTCCGTCAACTTGGCTTTGATCGCTTCAAGAATCAACGGAATCTTCGGAGCGATTTCTTCAACCGTGGCAACGATTTGATCGCAATAGCCATTCAAGACACTGGCCAAGGCTTCCCCTTCGCGATGACGCGCTTCAGAAAATACGCTCAACGCTTCTTCTAACGCTTCAAAGACTTCAGCCTCGAACTTTTCTTCATCGATCGAACGAGCCTTCAAAATGCCGGGAAATTGCAAAATGTTCGAGACGGTCAAGGCCTTGGCGTCAGCTTGAAGCTTCAACACTTCGCTTTGCAAAGCCATCAAGGCAGCTAAGGCCTGAGGATTCAACTCTTGACGAGCGCCTTCATCCGCGACCATCGTCATACGGCATTCGACTTTACCGCGAGCGATACGCTTGGTTAGCAAGGAGCGGATCTTGCCTTCATACACACGAATTTCTTCGGGCATACGAAGGTTGAGTTCCAAGAAACGAGAATTCACCGAACGCAATTCCACGCAAAGCGTACCCATTTGCGTCAACTTTTGAATGTGGGCAAAGCCCGTCATGCTGAAAACTGCCACTTGTTATCCTTTTAGTGCTACAACGGTCTTTCCCGTCGGTTCGCTAATTGTAGCGATATCACTAGCTCATTCCCAATAATCGGGATGATCGATATACCACTGCACGGTCGCCGGGAATGCTTCTTCAAAACGATGTTGCGCTTCCCAACCCAATGCCTTCAATTTATCGGCATTGGTTGCATAGCGACGATCGTGTCCCGGGCGATCGGTTACGTGTTTGATCAACGATTGCGGTTTACCCAATTGGGTCAGAATCGCTTCGATGACCTCAAGATTCGTTAACTCCTCACGGGTACCGATGTTATAGACTTCCCCCTCAACGCCCCGCTGAAGAATCACGTCGATGGCTCGACAATGATCCTCCACATACAACCAATCGCGAACATTCTGACCGCTGCCGTATACAGGCAACGTTTCATTGTTGATTGCATGGTAGATCATCGCGGGAATGAGCTTTTCAGGATACTGATAAGGCCCATAATTATTCGAACAGCGACTGATCGTCACCGGTAAACCATAGGTTCGATGATAAGAAAGCACCAACAAATCGGCTGACGCTTTTGAAGCGGCGTAGGGATTGGAGGGCTTCAAAGGACTGGTTTCTACAAAGGCGTCCGTACTCTCAAAAGGCCAATCTCCATAGACTTCATCGGTCGAAACTTGATGGAAGCGTCGAACACCGAAACGCTTGGCCGCCTCCAACAAAACCGAAGTCCCAATCACATTCGTACGTAAAAAAGCGCTTGGGTCTTCAATACTTCGATCCACATGGCTTTCGGCCGCAAAATGCACGACCCAATCAAAACCCGCTTCTTCAAACAAGCGATAGACGACAGTCGTATCCGCCACATCCCCCTTCACGAAATGAAAGTTCGGTTTATCCATTAAGGGCTCAATGCTTCGTCGGTTTGCCGCATAAGTCATGGCATCCAAACAATAAACCTCATCGCTCGGATGATTGGCAAACCAATAATGCAAAAAGTTAGCTCCGATAAAACCGGCGCCGCCCGTGACTAACAACTTCATGGTGCATTCTCCGTCAAGGCGTTCATTTGCTCGACAAGGCCCAATGCTTGCGCATCCTTTTTCGAAAGGATGGGCGAATCGATTCCCCATTCAATACCGATGCTCGGATCATCCCAACGAATCGTCATTTCAGAGGCAGGATGGTAGGGTCGATCTACTTTATAGAGCACCTCGACATCTTCACTCAACGATTTAAATGCGTGACCAAAACCCGCCGGAATATAGAGCATCAGCGCGTTGTCTTCAGAAAGTTCAATCGCTTCCCACTGCCCGAAAGTGGAGCTGCCTGCTCGAAGATCAACGACCACATCCCACATGCGACCGCGAGTACAACGAACGAGTTTGGTTTGGGCAAAGGGCGGCTTTTGCAAATGAATGCCACGAACAACCGTGGCACTCACCGAGCGAGAGTGATTGTCTTGAATGAAATCCGTTGTGATGCCGAGTGCTTCAAAAGCCTTTTTTGAGTAACTTTCAAAGAAAAAGCCTCGTTCATCACGCCATACTTTGGGCTCGATAACGAATACGGAATCAAATAGCGTTTTTACGATTTTCATCAGGCGTTTTCTTTCTTCAAATTCATCGGCAACAGTAGTAGCAAACCGATCACGAAATACATCCCGGTCACCAACATGGCAAAACGATGATCATTGTCACTGACCCACGTCATGACACCATAGGTCATCGGCCCCACGATATTAGCAACCCAAAGCGCCATATTCCAAAAGGAATAGAAGGCTGCCGACTTGTCTTTAGGAGCGAGTACGCCCACGAGGGCTCGGCCTGCCGACTGACAAGAGCCCATGGCGATACCCGCCAAATTCGCCGCCACCCAAAACATCGCCTTGGTTTCCGCGACATAGGCCACCGCAATCATGCCAATCCAAATCAATAGGGTTACGATCAAGGCCATTTTGTGACCGATTCGGTCTTCCACATAACCGAATACAAAGGCACCGATGGCGGCGGTGATGTTCACGATCAACACCATGAAAATAATTTCGTCGGCCGAAAAGCCCATGGCTTGCTCTGCGTAAATGGCCGACAACGTCACCACGACGGCGATCCCCGCTTGAAACATTAAACCGCTAGCAACCAACCACGCAAAATTTCGATGTTGAGGCAAAGATTTCAACGTGTCAACGAGCGAGGCGGTACTTTGACGAGCCAATGCCCAAAACCGTGCCTCGGATTGCGGCTGTGCGCGCTCTTTCAGATAGACAATCAGAGGTAAAGTGGCCAGTAAAAATACCGCCGCGGTCACGAGCATCGTATAGGGGACATAATCAGCGGCGGTTGCCCCCTTCGCTTGCATTGTCAATACAATCCAAAGGCTGATGCCAAGCGTTAAAAGGCCACCGCAGTATCCGAAACTCCATCCCCAGCCCGAAACCTTACCCAATGAATCCGAACGCGCCAATTCGGGCAAAAACGCCGAATTGATCGTCTCTCCCACGTTGTAAGCAAAATTGCTGACAACCACCATCAAAATGGCCCATAAAATCGTTCCCTCTGCCGTCCAATAAAGACCGATCGTACCGCCGACACACAAAACGGTCATCATCACGACCCACCACTTTTTATTGGCTTTCAGGTCAGCCGCCGCGCCAATCAAGGGCATCAAAACAATCGCCAAAATGTTGCTAACGGCGATGGTGACGGTCCAAAGCAATGTCCCCCAATCGGCTCCACCACAGATGACACTGACAAAGTACGCATTGAAAACGGCCGTCAAAACGACCGTGGTGTAACCGGAATTGGCAAAGTCAAAAGCCGCCCAAGAGACGACTTCTTTGGATGAAACACCGCGATTGAGATGTTCGGAAGAAAAGAGGGCCATGGCAAAAATCAGACGTGAGCCAAGGTTCGAATATGCGCCAAAACACTACGTGCCAAGGTGCGCGGATTGTAACCACCTTCCAAAACGCTCACAATTCGTCCGTCACACACTTCGTGAGCGATGCTATCGATCAAACGCGTGATGCTGGCGTAATCGATTTCAGAAAAGTCCAAATCGGCCATGACTTCATCACTATGAGCGTCAAAGCCGGCGGCTACAAAAATCAAATCGGGTTTAAACTCGCGAATCGCAGGAATCCACTTCTTACGAATCAATTCACAAGCCTTCTCCCCGGTATCCCCGGCTTGCAACGGCGTATTGACGACGTTCGAAGCACTCGAATTTTGACCGACATGAGGGAAGATCCCTTCTTGGAATAACGAGAAGAGTCGAATACCGGGGCGATTTTTCAAAATATCTTCGGTACCGTCGCCGTGATGAGCGTCGAAGTCCACGATCGCCACACGAGCAACCTTTAAAACATCCAAAGCGTAGAGAGCCGCAATGGCGATGTTATTGAAAATACAGAAACCGGAACCGCCATGACGACCGGCATGATGACCGGGCGGACGAACACAACAAAAGGCATTGGCCAACTGTTTGGAAAGCACGCGTTTGGTCGCATCAATCACACAACCGGCACTGGACAGTGCCGCTTCAAGCGAATGGTGACTGATAATCGTATCGGCACAAAGATGCGCCGTCTCACCCAACTTCTTCGGCAAAACGTCTTTAATGCGTTGCAAATAATCGGCATCATGAGCACGCAAAATATCGGCTTCGGATGCTTTGTACGTGTCTTCAATACGTTCAAAAGCATATCCGAGCCCCGAAGCCATTAATTGCTCCTCGACCGCGGTCGTACGCACGGGCGATTCGGGACTGTCATTTCCCGTCAAATGCTTCGAGCAAAACGTGTGAGTGATAAAACCGGTCGGCACTGAAAAATCCTTTGCAATATCGGTTAATTTTACTGCAATTTGCAAGCTTCCAAAACCAAAAAAGCTCTCCCATAAGGAGAGCTTCTCGTGAAAAAGCCAGAATCACTTACGCAGATCTTGAAGCGCTTGCGGCAATAACGGCATCGTCCATTCAATTGCGGTATCGGCAAGCGGAATCATTGCCGATTGACGCCACATCGTGGTTTGCGGTGCACTCGTCATACCGGCTAAGAAGACCACGGCACACACAAAAACCACGCCACGCAAGAAACCGAATACGCTCCCGAGAACGCGATCTTCCATGCTGATATGAGCCGCTTCGAGCATCTTTCGTAAGAGAATCCCCAAAAGACCGATGGCAAACACACAACAAACCGCAATCACAACGGCCGCTAAAATCGTACGGATACCGGGGCCCAAACTTTCAAGCGGAATCTTTTCTGCCAATTCCGGCGACCACTTAAGGGCAATAACGATCCCGATAACCCAACCGACAATGGAGAGAATCTCACGGATCGCCCCTCGCGTCACCCCAACAATCGTGGATAAACCAACCACAATCAATACGGCCCAATCCAGTTCATTCATTATTTAATCCTTATTTCTTACGGTCACGAGCGATTTGCTCGGCAATAAAATCGGAGGAAGTCGATTTGTCTTGCGCTTGAGCCGCCTTCAGGGTTGCAGCCAAGGGATCGTCGGAATTTTTAGCCGACTTCGTTACCACGGACTTGGCCTGAGTCGTATTCGACGAAGCTTTCGGTTTCACTTTTTCCGCTTGCTTAACCGTTGATTTCACAACCGGCTTTGCCTCAGTTTTTACCGTTTTTTTAACGACGGGCTTCACCGATTCCGATTTAACCGACTCGACTTTCTTGGCTTCGATCCTGGCAACCGGCTTTGACGCTACCTTTGCTTGAGGTACGGACTTCACTTCCGTCTTCGTCACGGACTTGTCGCCTTCAGTCTTAACTTGAGGCACCTTGGGCGCAATCGGTTTCGTTGCCCCCTTTTCTTGTTGGATCGATAAATGCGGAATCTTTCGACGATCCAAATAAACGAGAGCCTCTTCAGCTTGTACACGCGTCTTGAAATGCCCCAAGCGTACTCGCCAAAGCGTGGCGGATTTCTTTTGTACACGAACCGAATGCACCGGGAAACCCAATGCTTGGAATCGTGACATCGCCTTCATCGCACCGGCTTCACTGCTCGTTGCCAACACCTGAATGAAGTAGGAACCGTTTTCATCGGCTGCCATCGGCTTTTCCACATTGACATCTTGAGGAGCCGATTGCGGTGATACGTCCGTCGGTTTAACCTTTGAGAGATCCTGACGTTGATCCAACTGAGACAAACCCAAGCCACTGGCCGGCGCCGTTCCCGGCTGTACGTCCGACAAGGCCGCTTCTACCGGAATATAAATCTTATTGAGCGACTCTTTGGCAATCGGCGGAATCTCGGTTTTGACATCGGCCGAACGCAAAGGGGGCGCCTCATCAAAAAGCATCGGACCGAGTGCGATACCGGTGAGTACCAAAATCAAACCACCGATAACACGATGACGAATCTTGGCATGATGCTTCGCACGCAACGTCACGATCTCTTCTCGAGGATGTAACGTCTCCGTTACCGGCGCTTCCTCCGGTAAATGCTTACCCATCGTTTCGTAATTCGCGTATCGATCCGTTTCTTTCATAACCAATCAAACAATTAAAGGTGCGGCAAAACGTCCGTTACCGTCACAAAAGATCCAAACACGATAATTTTATCGTTGATCGATGCCTTTTCGCGAGCGGCTTGTAAGGCTGCCACCACGCTTTCATTTTCAAAGATTTGATGAGCTTGTACACCCGCCTCGCGCATCGTTCGCGTTAAAAGCGACAAGCTTGCTCCACGCGGGGGCGGAAGACCGGCTACATACCACTCGTCGATCATCGGACGAGTGATTTCAATCACCTCTTGCATATCCTTATCGGCCAACATCCCGAAAACGGCAATCGTTTTACCGTCTGCGGGCAAACTCTTTAAGTTATCGGCCAATACCAATGCGGCATGCGGATTGTGACCCACGTCTAAATACAGCAAGGGAGCAATGCCACGGCATTCAAAACGACCGGTCAGTCGCACACTGCGCAAACCTTGAGCGATTTGTCCTTGCGTCACGGGCAAATACTCAAGAAGTGATGCCACCATCGCCAACACACCCGACGCGTTATCGATTTGGTTACGGCCGTGAAGAGCCGGTCGCGGCAAGGTCCAAACCAATTCGCCCATCTTAAATGTGAATTGATCCCCTTTCTCTTCCACATCAAACGCTTCACCATAAACACGCAACGAGGCACCCAAACCCAAGGCGTATTGCACAAGTTTGGCGGGCGGTTGTCGATCGGCACAAATGGCAGGTTTGCCTTTGCGATAGATGTGCGCTTTTTCCCAACCGACGCTATCACGCGTATTGCCTAAGAAAGCTTCATGGTCAACCCCAACGGTGGTCACAATCGCCGCCGTCGGTTCCAACACACTAATCGCATCCAAGCGACCGCCCAAACCGACTTCCAAAATCACCACATCGAGTTGCTTTTCCATGAAAGCCAAGAAAATGGCCAAGGCTGTGAATTCAAAATACGTTAACGCCAAGTCACCGCGAGCGGCTTCCACTTTCTCGAATGCGCGAACCATCGACTCTTCGTCAATCTCTGCACCATTGACGCGAGCACGTTCGGTAAAGCGAAGCATGTGAGGAGACGTATGAGTACCGACTTCGTAGCCGGCGGCTCGATAAATCGATTCGAGCATCATGCAAGTACTGCCCTTGCCGTTGGTGCCGCCAACGGTAATCACGGGGCAATCAAATTCGATACCGAGACGCTCGACCATCGTACGCATGCGACCCAACCCCAATTCGATCACCGATTGAGGATGTTGGGCTTCCACGTATTCGAGCCACTCGGAAAGACTGTGCGCTTGAGAAAGCATGGGGGCTTCCTTTCAAAAAAAATGACCACTGATTTCGTATAACCAGTGGTCATTGTAAAGGATTTTTTCGCGTCTTTTAGTCAATGTGCGTAATGCGCTTTTTCATCAAAAGACCCGTCACTTCGGCAATCGTACCGCGCATCTTACGGCGGTCAACGATCATATCGATGGCACCCTTCTTCAACAAGAATTCGGCGCGTTGGAAACCTTCCGGCAACTTTTCGCGAACCGTTTGTTCGATCACACGGGGACCGGCAAAACCGACCAAAGCCTTCGGCTCGGCGATGACAACGTCACCGACGAAAGCAAAACTGGCGGACACGCCACCCATCGTCGGGTCAGTCAACACGGAAATAAACGGCAACTTCTCTTCAGAGAAAGCGGCAATCGCAGCCGTCGTCTTGGCCATTTGCATCAAAGAAAGAAGACCTTCTTGCATGCGGGCACCGCCGGAGGCGGCAAAGCAGATGAACGGGCAACGAAGACGCGTGGCTTCGGCCACACCGCGAACAAAGCGTTCACCGACCACAGAACCCATGGAACCGCCCATGAAACCGAATTCAAAGGCAGCAACCACCACGGGCAAACCGCGAAGCGTACCGCGCTTGACGACCAAGGCGTCCGTTTCCTTGCTCTTACGTTGAGCGGCTGCCACACGAGCCGGATAGGGTTGGCTGTCGACAAACTTCAAGGGGTCGGCAGAGACCACTTCTTGCGTCAACTCAAATTGATCTTGCGGGTCCAAGAACGTTTCGACACGACGGCGAGCGCTCAAACGCATATGATGACCGCACTTCGGGCAAACATTCAAGGAGCTATTCAACTCTTCGGTGTAGAGCACTTGTTCGCAATTGGAACACTTGGTCCACAAACCTTCAGGAATAGCGCTGTCCTTCTTGGACTTGTTTTCATCTTTATTGTCGCTCTTGCGAATACGCGGCAACAAACGATCAACCCAACTCATGGTATTTATCCTTTTTATTGAGCCCGGAAAGACTCAAAATTCAAACATCCGATAATTATAAATGAGGAACGGCCAAGTTTAGACCCCCGGAAATTGCCAAATTGAGGGTGAATAACCCGGCAATTCCAGCTCTTCGGGGTATCTGACACCGACCAAATAAAGACCGGCCGCAGAAAACGTGGGAGCGGCAACCTTACGATTTCGCGCTTCCAACACCGTCTTCATCCATTCGATCGGCTCTCGACCGATACCGACATAAACGAGTGAACCCACGATGTTTCTCACCATATGATGCAAGAATGCATTGGCGCGCAAACGAATCCCGATCATATTGCCCGATCGACGAACGGTGATTTCATTCATGTGACGAACGGGACTTTTGGCTTGGCACTCCGCCGCACGAAAACTCGTGAAATCGTGTTCACCTAACAAACAGTTCGCCGCCGCTTGCATCTTTTCTTCATCCAACGGACGAAAAACCCAACCGGCATGCTGACACAACAAAGGAGAACGCACCGGATCGTTATAGATCCAATATTCATACGTGCGCTCTGTGGCCGTAAAGCGAGACGAAAAATCCTCAGGCACGGCACGAGCCCAACGAACACTGACCGTGGACGGCAAAAAGGTATTCACGCCTCGAATCCATGAAGCCAACGGGCGATCGACGGGCGAATCAAAATCCACCACTTGATGCGTTGCATGAACGCCGGAATCGGTTCGACCGGCACAAATCGTCGGAACTTCGGACGTGACGAAGGCGGCCAAAGCCGCCTCCAAGGTATCTTGGACGTTGGACATTTGCGGCTGGGTTTGCCAACCGCAAAATGCACTACCGTCATATTGAATGCCTAACGCAATTCTCATTTTGATTAGTTTTGTTGACGAATCTGATCCAAAAGCGTTTGAGCCGTTTGACGTTCAACGGGCGTACCGCTTTGCAACACTTCTTGCAAAAGCATGATCGCTTCGTTGTGGCTATTGATCGCAATGAAAGAACGAGCCATTTCCAACGTATCGTTCATCGATTGCTCAACCTTGGGCGTTTGCACGATATTGGGTTTGGCCACTGCCGGCTTGGCTGCTTCCTTCGTCACAATCGGGGCATCTTCGCTCACCAAATCGAACACATTAAAGGAATCGTCTTGCATCATCATTTTCGGTTCTTCTTGAACCGTCTTCGGAGCGACAGTCGGCTCAACCTTCACCTCACGCACCGGCTCGGCCTTCACTTGTGCTGCCGGCTCTAAGAAGGTGGGCTCTTCTTTAGCCAACACGGGCTCAACGGGCTTAACTTCCACTGCCGTTGCCGACGTCACAACGGAAGTCTCGGCCGGACGAGCCACGACAGGCTCCTTACGAGGCTTACCCTTTTCTTGCATGGCCTTCTTTAAGCTTTCAAAGTCAACCTTCTTGCCTTGCTTGGTTCGCCAGAAAACAAAACCACCGGCTGCCATCAAGACCACCAACAAAAGCCACCAATACCAAGAGCTCGATTCTTCTTC
>JAGCMT010000056.1 GCA_017646335.1 Burkholderiaceae bacterium | reverse complement strand
TTCCTACTTATCGAATAAAAACACTTGTGCTACCTTGTACTTTTCGATACGAGCAAAATCTTTTTCAGTCGGCTGCGCAATACGGCTCAAATCCATGTTGTGACGAAGGTCTGCCAACTTCACGGCGCGGGCTAAGGGATTCGCTTTGACGCGATTTAAGTAAACATCATACGATTCCCCTGCCACTTTCGTGATCGCTTTCACACCTTCGACCACTTCAGACGGAATCCCTTGAGCCAATAAGTCCTCAAACGTCACGTCCGTATCTTCCACCACGTCGTGAAGCCACGCAACCGCTTTTTCTTCATCGGTTGCTACCTGATCGGCAACAAAGGCCGGATGATGCCAATAGGGAGCGCCGGCTTTGTCTACTTGCCCCTCATGCGCCTTAATCGCAATGGATTTGGCCAAAGTGACGAGATTGTCTTTGTCTGTCATAGGAAAAAGCCCTCTATATATTAGAAGTCATCACGGCCGACAATGTTTGCCGGCCGCGGATTCCTGAAGAATGGACGTTATTGACCTTTTGCTGCTTCAGCTTCAATGGCCTTTTGTACGAATTGCACAGCCCAATTCATGTCGATCGTGTCTTCTTTGACGTCGGAGAAATCAAAATCTTTTTTCAACATGTCATAAAGAGACTGGTCAAACGGAACCGTTGCACTGACTTGGTACTGATCATCAAAGAAGAGGAAAAGGCGCTTGCCGTCGGCTTCTTCGTAATAACGAACGAAAGCGAAATTGCCTTCCTTGTTTTGTTCGGAGACTTGAGCCAACAACAAGAACTTCATCACTTCCATGGCGCGATCGTCAAAACCGGCATGAACAATCAAGGCTTTTTCTTGAAGATCGGCGCCGGACGTCACAATACGGAAGTCGGACTTGAAGTTGACACCCGCCATTTGCTCAACCTTGGCCATCGTCTCTTTAAAACCGTCACGATAGGCTTGTACTTGTTCCTTAACTTCGTCTTCCGTACGACCCGCTGCCAATTGAATCATCATGTGATGTTCCATATCGTTATAGAGCAACGGATACTCAAAGGCACCGGCAAACTCACACTTCGGGCACTTCACCATAAAGAATTCGCCCTTCATGAGACGCTTGGCAGCTTCGGGATCCAAGTGCGCATTCAATGATTGCCACATGCTGACTTCAATCGTTTCTTGGCACTTGGGACACTGGATCGTCATCTTGCGTTGAAGACTCATTTTTTACCTTCCAAAATACTTTTATTCGTTAGAAAAATTAATTCCCAAAAGCTTAACCGCTTTTTCGATTTCTTTTGCGGTTTTTACTCGTTTTCGATGATTGGGATCGTTCTCAAAACGATTATCCCTAGGTCTGCGACAAAACTCATCGCATTTAGCAAAGACAATTAGTAAATATAGGGACTCCCCATATAGAGAGTCCCCGATACGAGATCGAACTCGCTACGATTCCCAATTACTACGGGATATAACGATCCTTAATCGCTTCAGGATCCAATGCGCCCTTGACGATCGTACGGATACCGCGCTTCGTTAAAGCAGCAACACCGCGTTCATCACAAATGATCGTCGTGCCTTTACCCAGCAATTGACCGTCTTTCATGATGACTTGACCATTGACGATCGTGGCGTAAGCCTTTTTACGCTCAAAGTCGAGAATGGAAATGTCCGCATCGGCGCCGACAGCCAAATGCCCCTTATTGGGCAAAGCCAAAGCTCGCGCTCCATTCAGACTGGCCTTTACCACGAATTCAGCCATCGTGATCGCACCGAACTGTACAAGTAAAAGTCCGTTTTCCACAATCACGTTACGCGGATAGCAACCGCCGTCGGTGGAGAAGCTGTCTACCACACAGGCACCGTTGTCACGTTTGGCTTGGGCTAACAAGAAGCGACTGGTGGCCGGATTCACGGGGAAGCTACCCACGGTGGAAGTGCCTTGAGACTTCCAATAGGCAACGCCCTCTTCACCGTAGAGCAATTCACCGATCACGCCGTTATCGCGCAAAGCGCCGGCTCGACCCGTACGGATCGCTTCTTCCATGCCGGCGTAGTTGGGCGTGCAACCGACTTTCTTAAGGCAGGTGGCCGTCACCTTACTTAAGGGCTCATCGTTTTCGATCGTCAATCGCGTGCCGTTTAATGGCGAAAGATACGACTCGGCAAAAATGTTGGGATTGGCCTTAAGGAGCTCGATTGCTTCCAGGGCTTCGCTCAATTCATCACGAACTTGAGCGCGGCAGTAACTGTTAATGTGGGCAATGTGCAAGAATCGACCTTGAGCCGCTTCGACCGCGTCACGGAAACCCAAAATGTTGGAGCCGTTAACAGAATTACCCACGTGCCAACCGATCCAGGCTTTCCTGTCCGAACAATCTTCGATAAAAGCGCCTTGAACATCCAAATCCATCGGGAAATGGCCGCCCATCAATTTCACGCCGATCGCCCCGTTTTCTAACGATTTCTCGATCAACGCTTGACGTTCGGCCGCATCGGGGCGAGCGCAACTGAGCGTCGTGTGAGGATTGGCGGACTCTAAAATGGCCATATTGATGCCGGCACCGGCTTGAGGGATCGTCTCCAAAATATTGTCCAAGGGACCGGCCATGTCCAAGGTCGTGCAAACACCGGCCAAGGCGACCATACGCTGAGCGTGGGGATGCCCCATCACGGTACGCATGTGCGTGTGCATGTCGATAATGCCCGGCATCACGATTTTGCCCGTGGCATCCACGACCGCTTTGGCTCGGGAGGAGCTAAGGTCTTCACCGATTTCGACGACCTTGCCGTCTTCCAACGCAATGTCGAGAACTTTGTCGAGGCCATTTTTCGGGTCGACCAAGCGACCGCCTTTGACTAATACATCAAACATACGAACCCCCTTAGTTTTGACCGTTCATCTTGTTGACGTAGCCCGTGAACATTTTAAATGCCACCGGCATCGATTCGGTGTCTTGGAGGTCGAAATGGAATTTGTGGTGACCGTTATGGCGGCAACCCCAACGGAAAAAGGCGCATTGACCGCCGTGAGCCACTACGCGCTTGCCCATCCACGTGAAGTCCTCACTGCCCGCAGGCGACTTGAGATCCAAAACCTTCACGCCCTCAATGCCTAAAGCCACTTCACGCAACGCTTCGATCATTTCAGGACAACGATCCAAAGTCGTGGCATCACCGACGCGCTCGATCTCGTAGTCGACGTTATAGGCCATGGCATTGCCCATGACGATCTTGCGAACGTTTTCACACATGAATTCATTGACTTCGGCCGTCTCCCCGCGCACCTCGGCTTGGATATAGGCATGCACGGGCGTGATGTTACGACCTTCGCCCGCCACCAAGCGACCGACGGCCACACGCGAGGTGCCGTCACCGTGACGCGGGATACCGGCGAGCATCATGGACGTGCCGCAAGCGGCCATCAATGCGCTGTGCCCGCGATGGGGTTGATTGCCGGCGTGCGAAGGCGTCCCCGTAAAGCGAATGTCAAACTTGGTACTGGCCAAAACGCCTCGATGGACCAGAGCCACTTCGCCGGGACCGGCCTTGCCGCCACAGTGAGAAGCCAACACGTAATCGACATCGTCAAAAAGACCGGCTTGCACCATCGGCCAGGCACCACGAACACCTTCTTCGGCGGGTTGGAAGACCAGTTTGATCGTGCCGTTTAATCGGTCTTTGTTTTCCATGACCCAACGAGCCACGGCCAAACCCACGGCCGTATGCGCATCGTGACCGCAAGCATGCATTAAGCCCGGATATTCACTTCGGAAACCCAAGACTTGCGGCAAGTGATCGGCCGTGTCGGCTTCTTCGATTCGCAATGCATCCATGTCAAAGCGAAGCGCAACGACCGGACCCGGGCGAGCTGTCTCCAAGATCCCGACACAACCCGTGTAACTTTCAATCGCGTCGATAAAGGATTGAGGCACGCCTTGCGCAACCGCCCGAGCGATCGCCTTTTGCACCAATTGCTCATCGCGACCCAATACACAGTCGGTCTTGATCACCTCCGTTCCCTTGAGGATTTTGGTGTAGCCCAATGCCTTTAAACGCTCGTAGACCAAATAGGTCGTTTCGAATTCCGTCCATCCTTCTTCCGGATGCTTGTGAATTTGACGGCGAGTGGCGATCATTTCGTTAAAGATTTCAGGCTTCATCTTGACACTCCAAACACGACAAAGCTCGATGGAAAGAGGGCCATTCCATCGATGAGCGTTTCGTAGAAAAAATGAGGGACGGGTTGGATGTCCGAGCGACACCCAACGCAAAAAAGACAGGATTAAGAAAACGCATCGCGCCAAAGAAAGCGTGCATTTCGGATCCTTTCGGAAAGCGATTCTTAGAGAATTCTTTCGTTTGTGACCACTGTTAGGATGCTTTCAGTTTAGCGGACGAAATATCGAAAAGATAGACGGATTTTGTAGGGGTTTTGTTGGGGTGGGAGAACTTTGGGGGTTTATAACTGCTAGAATAAATCTATCTAAATATATTCATATCTGACTAAAATGGATAGGTATTCGATCGGCCAGGCGGCGGAAAAGTTAGGGGTTTCTATTTCTACGTTAAGGCGTTGGGAACGAGAAGGCAAACTCGTTGCCGAGCGCACGACAAAAGGACATCGACGTTACCGTCAAGATCAGCTCGGTGTATTGGAAGACTCTTTTTCTGGTCAACGCGTCACGCTCGCCTACGCTCGTGTTAGCAGTCACGATCAGAAAAATGATCTTCAAAGGCAAAAAGAAGTCCTTGAATTATTTTGTGCTCAGCACGGTTGGAGCTTTGAAATCATTGAAGATCTTGGCTCCGGTATGAATTACCGTAAAAAAGGACTCATCACTCTCTTAAATCGTTTATTATCTGGAACAGTTGAACGATTGGTATTGACGCACAAAGATCGCCTTCTACGATTTGGCGCGGAATTGATTTTCTCAATTTGCGAAATGAACCAAACCGAAGTGGTCATCATTAATCAAAGCCAAGACAGTACGTTCGAAGAAGAGTTGGCAAAAGACGTGTTGGAAATTATCACGGTCTTTAGCGCTCGGTTATATGGGTCTCGAAGCAAAAAGAATCAGCGATTGATTGATGGGATGAAACAGGCCGTCAAGGATGCTGAGAATGGGTAAGTTAGGTTAAATGTCAGAAAGTCGCGCTCATCGCATTGAATTAATTCCAAACAATAAACAACGCACGTATTTCGCACGTGCCTGTGGCTGTGCTCGCAAGGCTTATAACTGGGCGCTTGATGAGTGGCAGCGCCTCTACGCACTTTACAAAAAGGATCCAGAAAACAATTCTCGTCCTAATGAAATGCTGTTGCGCCGACGTTTCAATGCTATCAAACGAATCGAGTTTCCGTATATGTTGGAAGTGACAAAGTGTGCACCTCAACAAGCAATTCGTAATCTTGGTAAAGCCTATGTCAATCATTGGCGCGATCCCAAACGTTTTGCCTTCCCGACCTACAAGAAGAAGTACTGTAACGACTCTTTTTACGTTTCGAATGATCAGTTTGAGGTCAAGGGTTTACACATCCGTATCCCGAAATTGGGATGGGTACGGATGCGTGAGTCTTTGCGTTTTGATCCGGCAAAGATCATGTCAGCGACGATTACACGAGAGGCTGATCGTTGGTTCGTAAGTTTATCTTGCGAATTACCTGTGATTTCCCATAAAAGACCGGCTGAGAACCAAGGCGTGGTCGGGGTTGATTTGGGAGTTCGTGAGTTAGCCGTCTGTTCTAACGGTTATCGTATACCGGGGCCAAAAGCCTATGTCGAGCATTTGAAGAAACTGAAGCGTCTTCAACGCAGTTTAAGTCGTCGAGAAAAAGGATCTAAACGATATCAAAAACGTCGAGTAGAGATTGCGAAGTTACATCATCGGATTCGAAATCTTCGTTTGGAATCGTTGCACCAATTGACGAGTTATCTTACCGGCCATTTTCATACGATAGGCATTGAGAATCTCAACGTGAGTGGGATGCTCAAAAACCATCGACTGGCAATGCGCATTGCTGATATGGGGTTTTACGAATTTCGCCGTCAATTGACTTATAAAGCGCAAGCTCGAGGATGTGAGGTCGTGATTATTAATCGCTATTACCCAAGTTCTCGCTTGTGCCGTCACTGTGGTCAAAAGAATGAAGCGTTGACTTTATCTGATCGTTCTTGGACGTGCCCGCACTGTGGGGCGTTCATTGGTGATCGAGATTTCAATGCAGCGTTGAATATTAGGGATGTCGCCGCGAGTTACGCGGGTGCTGACCCTACCAAAAACAGCAGCTCGGGGAGAGTGCAGGCTATGGCATGTGAGTCTGAGGACTTTCGTGTGAATCCGTATTCGATGAACCGAGAAGAAAACGCCATTTCTGTCATTAGATAGATTTGGATAGGTTTTTCATAACGG
>JAGCMT010000055.1 GCA_017646335.1 Burkholderiaceae bacterium | reverse complement strand
GCCAACCAAAGATCGTGTTCGGTGTCACCCACCATGACCATTTGGCTCAATTCCACACCCGTTTGCTCGGAGAGCATTTGCAACATCAACGGATCGGGCTTACCGGCGCTTTCGTCGGCCGTGACCGTAGCCTCAAACAAGTGACCGATACCGGTTTGCTCAAACACGCGATCCAAACCGCGACGGCTCTTACCCGTAGCAACGGCCAAGCGAAGACCGGCTGCGTGCATATTGCGAAGCAACTGCTCCAACCCCGGGAAGATGCCAACCTTCTTTTCACGAGCAAAGTAAAACTCGCGATAAGCATTTTCAAAAGCATCGTAGTCAGCGGTATTGAAACCCTCGACCAACGTCAAGATGGCGCTTTGCCAATCCAAACCGATCACACCACGGGCGGCTTCCACGCTCGGGCGCGGATAACCCGTCGCTTCAAACGCATGGCAGATCCCTTCGGCGATCGGTTGGGTCGTATCCATGATCGTGCCGTCCCAGTCAAAAACAAAAAGGTCATACTTGGGTACCAACATGTTTATCGAGCTCCTTTTGCTTTTAACGTAGCGATCAAAATGGCACATTCCTTCGGCAACGGGGCTTCGATCTGGAGATTGGCGCCGGTAACCGGATGCTTGAAGGCCAAGCGATAGGCATGCAAGAACATGCGCTTAAACGGCACGCCTAAAGAACCCTTGGCAATGGCCTTGTTAATTTCGAAGTCGCCGTACTTCTCGTCACCCACCAACGGATGACCTTGATGTTGTGCATGAACACGAATCTGGTGCGTGCGACCCGTCTTCAAATCGACATCCAAATAAGAGACCTCGCCGAAACGACCCAAAAGCGTAAAGATGGTATGGCTCGGCAAACCCAATTCGGTATCGACTCGCACGCGACGCTCACCGCTTTTCGTTACATACTTATGAAGCGGTACTTTCACGTGTTGACGGTCATTGACCCAATCGCCCAACACGAGCGTCTTATACGATTTGTGCACGAGGCCTTCGCGCATCATTTCATGCAAACGAACAAGGGCCTTGCGCGTTTTGGCCAAAACCATCACGCCGCTCGTTTCACGGTCCAAACGGTGGGCCAATTCCAAGAAGGGTTGATTGGGGCGTGCGGCACGGGCTCGTTCGATCAAACCGTGGCTGATGCCCGAGCCGCCATGAGCGGCAAGACCGCAAGGCTTATCGACAACGAGCAAATGCTCGTCTTCGTAGAGGATCGGCAAATCTTCCGGGGCGATCGGAGCGGCTTTTTCTTGTGCGGTCTTTTGAGCCACGCGAATCGGCGGCACACGCACTTCATCATTTAATTCAAGACGCGTATCGACGGCGGCACGCTTTTTATTCACGCGCACTTCACCGGCACGAACGATGCGACAAATGTGGCTTTTAGGCACACCCTTGGCGATGCGAAAGAGGTAATTGTCCAATCGTTGACCCTCGGCATCGGCACCGACTTTCACCCAAACCACTTGATCGGACTTGGCTTGAGCCTTCGAAGAGGCAACGAAAGAAATTGTTTTCGCTAATTTTTCCATAAACACTATATAATGTGGGCTGGCCAAATTTTCAGACACTATTTATATAAATAGCAAACGTCTTTTGGCCCAATTCGAACACGACATTGAGCATTGTAAGCTATGTCGAAGTGAAGCGACAGGATTTGTAGCGCTTTACGCACCGAATGAGGGACTGCCAAGCAGTCCGAAAGCAACGATTTTTGTACGTGGACTATCTGTGAATCACGTGTGTAATGTCTCACACGTTTGAGAGCCAGGGTCCTCAAAAAGAAGAAAAGGATTCGATCCCTAGGGATATCGGCTTTTTCTTCATTGTATTGTCAAAGAAACGAAAACGTGGTTGAGAATCCCACCGTCGGAGTCGCTCGAGAAGGTCGTGATGGCCGCATGACTCGAACGCTTCCAGATTCTCCGTTGGTAAAAATTTGTTTTGTAGCTCCCGTGTGAGGGATTTGAGCTTTAGATGCAAAGCGGAAGAGATGGCTCCCGTCGGTCACCGATGACCTAGTTTGGCGTGCCCCTGCTTTGAAGTTGTTCGTGATTGTGCTCTCCCTACTGGCTTGCCGGGCGATGCTCCGAGCCGACACACAGCTAACTTTTAGCGTAAGGATCCTCTTCGGATGAAATCCGGTCTTTCGTATGGACAGATTTCATGAAGATTTACCTAAGTGATTGATTTCCTTAACGCCGATCACCTCGCGTTCACCGCCCTTTTCGTGGTTGTGAGCCGTTTTGTCGTACCAACATCTTCTATCTTCTCTTCGTTTCCTTTGACACGCCACTGAAGTCGATAAGCCGGCGTTATAGGCTTATCCCAGGAGTGTTACATGAAACGCATGTTATTCAATGCCACGCACGCCGAAGAAACGCGCGTCGGCATCGTTGACGGCCAAAAGTTGATCGATATCGATATCGAAACGGCCGGCCGTGAACAACGCAAGTCCAATATCTACAAGGGCATCATCACCCGTATCGAACCGAGTCTCGAAGCTTGCTTCGTGAACTACGGTGAAGAACGTCACGGTTTCTTGCCCTTTAAGGAAGTCTC
>JAGCMT010000054.1 GCA_017646335.1 Burkholderiaceae bacterium | reverse complement strand
CATGCAAGTGCAAAAAGCCGTTGTCTTGATGAAAAACAGTGCGGTGTTGGCATCTTTGGCACTGAAAGCCAAAGGTCTTGCCATGATGGCATTAAAAGGCATCGGGACCATTGTCACGACGACCATCAAACTCATGCGCGGGGCCTTTACGTTGTTAAGTGCGGCGATGCGTGCCACACCGATTGGGATTGTCATCAGTTTGATGACGTTACTCGTGGCAGCCGGTGTCTGGGTCTACAAAAATTGGGACACATTGAAGGCCAAAGCGATCGAATTGTGGGACAACTTCAAGGAAACCTTCCCGAATCTGGCCGGTATTGTGGAGGATAAATTTGGCTTGATTAAAGACATTGCGATGGACGTTTGGGGTGTTTTCAAAAACCTCATCGGTTTTATCACCAACGTCTTTACGGGTGAGTGGTCGGCTGCTTGGGAAAATGTGAAAGGTATTTTCGGGGGCATTTTTGATTCACTCGTGGGTCTTGTGAAGTTACCGTTTAATTCGATCATTGCCCTTATCAATGGCGTGATTGGTTCCATTAACGGCATCAGTGTGGATATCCCAAGTTGGGTGCCGAAGTACGGTGGCCAAACTTTTGGTGTCAATATCCCGACCATCCCGCAATTGGCTAGTGGCGGTATCGCGACGAAACCGACTTTGGCCATGATTGGCGAAGGACGGGAAAGCGAAGCCGTGCTGCCATTGTCTCGTTTGGATGGGATGTTAGGAGGCTCCCCTTCAAGCAACAACGTGAACGTGAACTTTGCACCGGTCATCAACCTTTCGGGCACGACGGACGCTTATGCAGACGTGAAGCGCGGATTGGATGAGAGCCAAAAGAATCTCAAGCGAGAGCTTAGTCGCTTATTAAAAGATGAGCGACGACTCTCGTACGTATAGGGGTGAAGCGTCATGTCAACGTACACAACGCAGATGGGCGATACCTGGGACATCATCGCCAAACGCTTGTATGGCAATGAGCTCCATTTGGCGGCGCTCATTGCCGCCAACATCGATTACC
Organism: Burkholderiaceae bacterium; assembly: GCA_017646335.1. Lineage (GTDB taxonomy): Bacteria > Pseudomonadota > Gammaproteobacteria > Burkholderiales > Burkholderiaceae_F > Aphodousia. The sequence continues at coordinate 1,045 of JAGCMT010000054.1, read as the reverse complement.
GCAAAGTCGTGGTCTTCAAAGCCGGGGTGAAGTTGGAGGTCCCGGTTGTCCCAACGAATGAAGAAATGCCAATCGAAGGATTACCGATTTGGAAACAAGGAGTGAGTTTATGAGTGTGGAGCCCATTCAAACTCGCGTGAAGCTTTCTTTTATGGCAACGGGCTCCGGTGCTTTCGAAAGCCTCATTCCGGACATGTTGTCATTTACGTATGACGATAAAGAAACGAATGAGGCCGACGAAATATCGTTCACGCTCAAAGACCCGACTGGAAAATGGGCGAAGTCACTCACGCCGCATGCGGGCGCGGCGGTTGGGGCTTCCATTGTGATGGGGACTGTGTCCACAAACATCCGCAACATCTATTGCGGGAAGTTTTACATCGATTCGATGCGCGTGGCCGGTCACCCTCGCACCTTTGAGATGCGAGCCGTGTCCATTCCGTTAAATAAACCGATTCGAAGAACGCTTAAAAGTCGTGCGTGGGAAAAGAAGGACTTAAAAGGCATCGCCTCGCAGATTGCCAAAGAAGCGAAGGTGAAATTCCTTTTTGATTCGAGCATCAACCCAACCTTTGATCGCCAGGATCAAAAACGAGAAAGCGATTTGAAGTTCTTATCGCGCCTTTGTGAAGAGGCGGGGCTTTCTATCAAAGTGACTGATGAGCAGTTGGTCATTTTCGATCAAGCTCAGTACGAGAAAAAGAAGCCCGTCAAAACCTTGACGCTTGGCGAATCCGACATCCTTTCCTGGGAGTTTGAGACGAATCAAAGCGAGACATACAAGTCTTGTACGGTGACTTATCGCGATCCGAAAACAAAAAGCGCGACAAGCGCTGGTGGTTTTTATTTGACGGACGAAGAAAAGGAGTCTCTCAAAAAAGCGGCCAACCCGGCCGTGCTCACCTACACCTATGTTGATCCATTGGTTGAAGAAAACGGGCAGGAGTACGCAATCAAAAAGCGTGCTAAGTCGGTTGCCGAAGCTGAGCGATTGGCAAAAGCTCAATTGCGTAAGTTAAACGCCCGACGCATTACAGGCTCGATG
>JAGCMT010000053.1 GCA_017646335.1 Burkholderiaceae bacterium | reverse complement strand
GGACGAGCCCCTCGGCGCACTCGACCTTAAGCTCCGTAAGGATATGCAGAACGAGCTTAAGACCATACAGCAGGCTATCGGCATCACCTTTATATACGTAACTCACGACCAGGAGGAGGCGCTCTCCATGTCCGACACCATCGTGGTGATGGCAGACGGAGAGATCCAGCAGATCGGCACGCCGACGGATATTTATAACGAGCCGAAGAACGCCTTAGTTGCCGACTTTATCGGCGAGAGCAATATCGTTGACGGAATCATGCTCGAAGACAAAAAGGTTCGTTTCGCGGGTCACACATTTGAATGTGTTGACGGGGGATTTGCTAAGAATGAGCCCGTTGACGTCGTTATCCGTCCCGAGGACGTTGACGTTGTTCCTGTAGAGAAGGGAATGCTGAGCGGTCTTGTTACCGGCGTTACCTTTAAGGGCGTTCACTACGAGATCATTGTAGATGTTGAAGGCTTTAAATGGATGATTCAGACCACCGACTTTGTGGCTGAAGGCGCTACGGTCGTTTCCACGATCGAAGAAGCCCTGGCCGTGGTCAAAGACATGCCCGATGCTTTCATCATGGGCGGCGCTCAAATCTATCGCCAAACGATGGACTTGGTGAAAGTGGCTCACATCACGGTGATCAATAGCGATATCGAAGGCGATGCGTACTTTGAAGGTTTCAACGAAGCCGATTGGACGTTGGCCGAAGAAGAAACGTATCCGGCTACCGATCAACACCCGTGGAGCTTCTCCATTCGTCGTTACGAACGTTGATCGATCAGATTTGACACTTCAAGGGGCAGTTGAAAACTGCCCCTAAGTGTTTGTATTTTCGAATTATTTATTAAGTATCGATTCGGCAAAGGCTAAAAAGCGCTCGCGTGCCCCTGAGGGACGCGGGAAAATGTCCAAGTAGCGAGCCCCCGATTCCAACCAAATTTCTCGATGCGCGGGAAGCGCCTTCATAACAAGAGAAAGTTCCGCATCGGGAATCATCGTATCGTGTGACCCCGCTGCCAAAGCCACCGGCATCGATAAAGCGCGAAGTGCATCGATGGGGTTGGCTCGCTTAGGGCACATCGCACGAAGACAGTGCCCGATGCCCGGTCCATAACGCGTGAGAAGCCATCCGGCTTGCGTCGCCCAAATCGATTCCAACACCATCCCCGCCATCGTCGATCGGCGTTCGGTCAAACGCAAGGCTGCATAAGCGCCGACAAATTGCCCGAAGACGATGATCTTCGTTTCATCGACATCATCTCGTCCGATCAAATAATCCCAGGCATGTTCGATGTCCGCAGCTACTGTGTCAAGATCGATCGATCCTTGCGATTGGCCGCAGCCGCGCGGGTCGTAAGTAAAGACATTGAAACCGGCCGCCACCAACCAGATGATTTGCGGCAAGTGAAATTGCATGTTGTGCAGACACGAATGCGCAAAAAGCACGGTGCCTTTGGGAGTGGAATCGGGATTTTCTGGCGAGAAAAAAGCCGGCAAGAAGAGGCCGGCCAATTCCGAATGATTGGGACCGGCCAATCGTACGTGTTCCCCTTTCAAACCAAAATGGGTGAAGTCCCAATAAGGGCGCTTGTCCGTTTGGAAAAAGAGCCCTTCGGTAACACGCGCGAAAAAACCGGCCATGGATGAATTAGCACTCGACGATGCTCACGGCCAAACCGCCGCGGCTCGTTTCCTTGTACTTCATTTGAAGGTCAAGACCCGTTTCCAACATGGTCTTGATGACCTTGTCGAGCGACACGTAGTGTTGACCGTCACCCAAAAGGGCCAAACGAGCGGAGTTGATGGCCTTCACGGCTGCCACGGCGTTACGTTCGATGCAAGGAATTTGCACTTGGCCTGCGACCGGGTCACAAGTCATGCCTAAATGGTGTTCCATACCGATTTCAGCGGCGTTTTCCACTTGCATGGGCGTGCCGCCCAACACTTGGCACAAAGCACCGGCGGCCATCGAACAGGCCACGCCCACTTCACCTTGGCAACCGACTTCGGCGCCGGAAATGGAGGCGTTTTCCTTATAAAGGATGCCGATTTGACCGGCCGTCAAGAGGAAGTCACGAACACCGTACAAGGTGGAGTCGTCCACAAACTTCATGTAATAGTGAAGCACGGCGGGAATCACGCCGGCGGCGCCATTGGTCGGAGCCGTCACCACACGACCACCGCAAGCGTTTTGCTCATTGGCGGCAAACGCAAAGGCGTTGACCCAGTCCAAAACGGACAACGGGTCGTTCATCGTGCGAGCTTGCTTACAGAGCATGGAGTACATTTCGGCGGCACGACGACGGACCTTCAACGGACCGGGCATCACGCCTTCGGTACGCAACCCGCGAGCCACGCAGTCTTGCATCACGCTCCAGAGGTAATCGAGTTCACGGTTGATGTCGTCGTTGCTGCGCCACGTGCGTTCATTGGCACGTACGATCTCCGCGATCGACAAACCCGTTTCTTCACAATGCTTTAAGAGGTCTTCAGCCGACTTGATCGGATACGGAAGCGGCGTTTCGTGCTTCATCTCGTGGTTGTCATCGGCCACCTTGTCGAAGTTGTCATCCAAGGATTGAACGATGAAACCGCCGCCCGTGGAGTAATAACGACGGGACAAGAGCACGTTGCCGACGGCGTCTTGAGCGATCACGTGCATGGCGTTGCTGTGGAAGATCGCCACTTTTTCCGGGCTCAAGATGATGTCGCGATCCGGATCGAATGCCAACACTTTGCCCGTGGGCAACATCAATTCCTTTTCCGTCTTGACGGCTTCGAGAAGCTTCGGCGCTTCGTCCAAGTCGACGTTGGCCGGTGCCATGCCCATCAAGCCCAATTGGAAAGCCGTATCCGTGGCGTGGCCGATGCCCGTGGCACCGAGGCTACCCATGAACTCGACCCAAATACGGTCGGTCTTCTCATCGAGTTGCTTCAAAATCAACTCGTCCATAAAACGATTGGCCGCACGCATGGGGCCGACCGTGTGAGAAGACGACGGGCCGATACCGACTCGGAAAATATCAAAAACGCTAATGGACATTAACGAACCTCAAAGCGATAAACGGGTTGAGAAAATTCTTCACCGTTGACCCAAACGCATTGGTCGGTGTCAAGGTTTTGCGGTAAATCGATACGAGCGATCAAGGTGTTACCCGTAAGACCGATGCGATAGGTCTTGGCAATCAAATCGCCGTCTTGGGTGTAAACGCCACCGATGACGCCTTCTTCAAAGAGGCCTTCGGCATTTTCCACTTCGCAAGCGATCGTGGTAACGGCCGTGGGCGTGCCGTGCTTAGCCAACGCTTCCGTCAACGCACGACCGATAAAGACGCGATAGGCGTCACTCAAATCCAACCAGGCGGTCTTGCCCAATTGCACCGGGCTCATGTCACCCGTCATCCAGTCGATGGCGTTGGTTTCGCCCGCCAAAATCGAGAGCGTATTAGCAGCAATCCAATCGATGCGAACGCCTTCCAAAGCGTCGATCCATTGAGCACCTTCGGCTTGTAACAAAACGCTTTCACCCGTGTGAAGTGCCGTCACTTCCGTTTCACCCACCGTGATGCGCTTCATCGTGTTGGGAGCCACGCCCAAACGAGCGATGTCTTTACCCCAAACACGGACGGTCGTGACCGTCAAGGTGTCGAATTCGGCGTCAAAGGCCTTGGCTACTTGGTGAACCCAAGCCAAGGTTTCCGCCGTATGGAAGCTCACGCGATAGTGTTCGTCGGCGTCACGCAAATGCGTCACGAAGGCGATGTCCATGACGTTGCCAAAGGCGTTCAAGATGAACGAAGGCTTCGTTTGACCGCTATGCAAGTTCTTGACGTCGATCGTCAAGAGGCGACGCAAAAGCGCGACACCGGCACGATCACTCACTTCGATCGTATAAAGCGGAACGAGCGGATCGCCGTCTTCCATGTCGGTTGCGTAATAACCCATCGTTGCTTGAGCTTGTTGGGCCAAAAGACCCGGGTGTTGCATATCAGTCATGACGTATTCACACAGTAAAAAAATCATTGTTCAAAGGGCGCAAAAATCCTGTTATAGGCCCTTCGCTTATAACTAATTGATTTTAGCAAAAGGTATCCAAGCCATGTTGACCAATCTTTGCTAATATTTCTCGGTTAATTGAGGATTTACGATATGGTGAACGAAGAGTTATTGATCGACTGCACACCGCAGGAAACGCGTGTGGCCGTGATGGTCGACGGGGTCTTGGAAGACCTTCACATCGAGCGTCGCTCGCAACGCGGCATTGTTTGCAATGTCTATAAAGGCAAAGTGACCCGCGTCTTGCCCGGTATGCAATCGGCTTTTGTCGATATCGGCTTAGACCGTACGGGCTTTCTCCATGTCAACGACATTCACTTCGCTCGCCGCGAAGACGGCTCCTACAAGCAAATCGAATACGTTTTGCATGCGGGTGATTCCATCCTCGTTCAAGTCACCAAAGAACCGATCGGCACCAAGGGCGCCCGATTGACGACCACCATTTCGTTGGCCGGTCATCAATTGGTCTACATGCCCAAGGAAAAACACGTCGGTGTCTCTCAACGCATCGAATCGCACAAAGAACGCGAACGCTTGAAGTCCATCTTGTCCGACTTGATTGCGGCCGATGAAAAAGGCGGCTACATCGTGCGCACCTGTGCTGAAGGTGCCTCGGAAGACGAATTCAAGCAAGACATGGTCTATCTGTCTCGCCTTTGGAAGCAAATTGAAGCCAAGGCCGGCGTGAGCGCTGCCCCGACCCTTCTTTATCAAGACCTTTACTTGGAAGAGCGTGCGCTTCGCGATTTGATGACCGATCGCACCAAGCGCATCTTGATCGACACGCAAGACAATTTTGAAAAATTGCACGTGTTTGCCGATTACTTCGTGCCCAATGCGACCAATCTTTTGGAACGTTATGTCGGTGAAGAGCCTCTTTTCGAGCACTTCGGGATCGACAAAGAAATCACGAACGCTCTTCAACGTCGTGTGGATTTGAAGTCGGGCGGCTATTTGATCATCGATCAAACCGAAGCCATGACAACGATCGACGTCAACACGGGCGGTTACGTCGGCAAACGCGACTTTAGCGATACCGTCTTTAAGACTAATTTGGAAGCGGCTCGTACCATTGCCCGTCAATTGCGACTTCGCAATTTGGGCGGCATCATCATCGTCGACTTTATCGACATGGACCGTGAATCCCATCGCGATGCCGTGTTGGCCGAATTGGAAAAGGCCGTTCAAGTCGACCGCGTTCACACGACCGTGAGCCGATTCACCGAATTGGGTTTGGTTGAGATGACCCGCAAGCGCATGCGCGAATCCCTCTCTCACGTGCTTTGTGAGCCGTGCCCGGTATGCGGCGGTCGCGGTCAAATTCGAGCCGCGCAGACCGTCTGCTACGAAATCATGCGTGAAATCATGCGTGAATGGCGCCACTACAAGGACGCCAAGGAATTCACGATCGTGGCAAGCCAAACCGTGATCGATATGTTCTTGGAAGACGAGGCTGAATCGCTCGAGAGCTTGCAGGCGATCATTGACTGCGAAGTCTCGCTTCATGTGGAGACAAGCTACACGCAAGAGCAGTACGACATTACGTTTAGCTAACAAATTGATTACAAAAGAAAAAGCGGATTTCCCCTTTCGAAGGAAATCCGCTTTTTTCATCGAAGACGTTTAGCGATAGTCTTCTTTGTGGTCCAATTTATAGACCGGTTCGCTATCTTCAGGCGGTTTGGGCAACTCCATCGTGATGATCACACCGCGAGGCGTATTGGGTTCAGCCCACACGTGACCGGCTTGGCGTTCGGTCAAGGAGTTGACAATCGAAAGACCCAAACCCAAGCCGTGAATCTTCGTGCTCTTTAATTGCTTGAAGAACTTGTCGGTGAGTTCCTTATTGACGAGCTTGGCGTTATCGATCACCTTGATCCACCAGGACTTGCCATGGTCTTCGATCACGATGCGAATCATGCTATCGGCGTCCAATCGAACCGGATGGACGTCGTTGAACGCATCGGCGGCATTCTTCAATAAGTTAAAGAGTGCCAATTCCACTTCCCACGCATCGGCTTCCACCAATGCCAACGTCTCCCCTTCAATCACGACCGGAATGGTCGTGCGACCGGAGCGTTCAAACGTGGCGACCGTTTTGGCGGCAATCACACGAAGGTCGACGATCTCACGATGGATTTCGCGTTGCTTGGCATAACTGCGGACGTGATCGACGATCTCATTGGCGCGATCGGTGTGGTACTCGATCTCTTTTAAGATCTTGACGATTGTGTCTTTATCGGCCGTACCGCGCTCAATACGGCGCAAAAGTCCACGAGAATAGTTCGTGACGGTCGCTAAGGGTTGCTTTAATTCGTGCGCGATCAAACTCGACATCTGACCCACGATCCCCGTCTTTTCCAAGCGGGAAATGTAATGGTTACTTTCTTCTTGATGCTTGGCAATGCGGTCACGATCTTTCAGAGCCGAGCGCAAAGCGCGCGTACGTCGAGCCACTTCCAAAGAAACGATCAAGTTGTAAAAGAAACCGCCGATAACCAAGAACAAGAACGTGATGACCACGGTGTGGTTTTCTTGGTAGAAGCGATATATAGCCGAATTCGTCAGACTGTCGTAGGGACCGACACGCAAGCGATACATCAATTCGTAGAGCTCACCGAAATTGCCCGGCGCCGTCCACTTAAAGCCGTGCGGCAACGACATCGAG
>JAGCMT010000052.1 GCA_017646335.1 Burkholderiaceae bacterium | reverse complement strand
GATACGAGCCACAGCGTCCACACTCGTCAATGCCAAAGCGGACACGCACATCGTCATCACGCAAGCGGCCACATTGGTGGAGAAGCCGAAGATTTCAGTCATAAAGCCGGCGATCGAACCCGAGAAGAGTTGGAAGGGCGTACCCTTGGGCAACACACCGTCGGAAGCGGCAGCACAGACCACGATCAAAGCGACGACGCCCAAGACCGTTTCCACACACATAGAACCGTAACCCACCAAGCGGCAGTCTTGTTCATTGGCAACCATCTTGGAAGACGTACCGGAAGACACAAGGCTGTGGAAACCGGAAACAGCACCGCAAGCAATCGTTACAAAGAGCATCGGGAAGAGGTCCATGCCCTTGACGTTCCAACCGACGAAAGCCGGCATGTTGATCGAGGGGTTCTTCACGAACACGCCGATCACACCGCCCAAGATCATGCCCAAGAGCAAGAACATGCTCAAATAGTCACGCGGTTGCTTCAACAGCCACATCGGCATCACGGCAGCCGCAAACAGATAAGCAAAGACGACATAGCGCCACGTGATCGAATCGGCGTACATCGGATTTTCGATACCGGCCCAAAGCATGAGGACCATCAAAGCGATACCGACGACCAATTGTTCGATATTGGAGGGCTTACGGTACTTCAAGTAAAGACCGAATGCGACGGCACCGGCCATGTAAATCATGGAGATGGAAGCGGCGGCAGCGTTCGGAACGATTTGTTCGCCCGTCTTCGTAAAGCCGTTAAACGTACCGGCAACCATGTCGCAGAAGGCGGCGATCACAAGCAACGTAAAGAGCCAGCAAAAGAGCAAGAACATTTGGCGACCGGTACGGCCGATGTATTGCTCGATCATCATGCCCATGGACTTACCGCCGTTTTTAACGGAAGCGTAAAGGGCTGTGAAGTCTTGAACGGCGCCAAAGAAGATGCAACCGAAGATCATCCAAAGCAAAGCGGGCAACCAACCGAACATGGCGGCAATGATCGGACCCGTGACGGGGCCTGCGCCCGTGATGGAGGTGAATTGGTGAGAGAAGACCGTCCACTTGGAGGCGGGCGTGTAGTCTCGACCGTCATTCATCAATTGAGCCGGGGTTTTGGCCTTGGGGTCTACGCCCCAGGTGTATTCAAGCCATTTTGCATAGCCGCGATAACCGAAGAAAAGCGCAACGATGGCGATCGCGAGAATAGTTAAGCCATTCATAGCAAGGACCTTTCTGAATAAAACAATAGGGAGAGTAAAAAAACGTAAGGAAACCGTATCTGTTGTCCGTTATCGATTGATTGGGTCTGCTCGGGGCGTTATTCAACGCCCCGAAAGACGCATCAAATGTGTGCCTTGATAACGGAAGCTAAGCGTCGAACCCCTTCGCGAATCACTTCGGGGTCGACCGTGACGAACGACAATCGGAAGTGATTGACTTCGGGTTTGTTGGCATAGAAGGGTTCGCCGGGAACGTAAGCCACGTTTTGTGCCAACACGTCTTGCATAAGTGTCGTGGCATTCATGTGTTCGGGTAAGGTGACCCAAATGAACATACCGCCGATGGGGTTGGTCCAGGTGACGCCTTCGGGCATAAATTCAGCCAATGCATCCAACATCGCATGAGCGTGCTTGGCGTAGCGAGCACGGACGTTCGGGAGGTGTTCGACGAGCACGTCATCGCTAAAGGTTTGACCGGCCACGCGTTGCGTGAAGGCGGCGGTGCAAAGGTCGATGGCTTGCTTCATGCTGGCAAATTTGTCGAGCACGTCAGCCGGGGCAATGACATAACCTAAGCGGAAGCCGGGAGCCAAGATCTTGGAGAGCGTACCCAAACGGATCGTGCGCTCCGGCGCCCAATAGCGAAGCGATTTGGGCGGTTCGACTTCGTACCATAGTTCACCGTACGGGTCGTCTTCAACGAGCCACATGTCGTACTCACGGGCCTTTTGAGCCAAGAGGGCACGACGGTCTTCGTCGATCGTCAAGCCGGTCGGATTGGCGGCTGTGGGCATCACGTAAGCAAATTTCGCATTGCGACATTCTTCACCGAAAGCGGCGGGATTAAGACCCTTTTCATCGCAATTGAGTTCGACGTAACGGGGACCCACCAAATCGAAGGCTTGCAAGGCGCCCATGTAGGTGGGGCTTTCGACCAAAACCTTATCGCCCGGATCCAAGAAGACACGAGCTAAAAGGTCAAGCGCTTGTTGAGAACCGGACACGATATAGACTTGATCGGCCGTGGTGGGGATACCCTTCATGGTTTCGCGCTTGGCGATTTGTTCGCGAAGGATCATTTCACCTTCGACCATCGAGTATTGAAGGGCTTGTTTGCCTTGCGTTGCTAAGACTTCCTGACACGCCTTGGCGACGGCTTCAACGGGGAAACCTTCGGGACTGGGCAAGCCGCCGGCAAAAGAGATGACTTCGGGGCGCGCCGCCAATTTCAACAAATCACGGATGACGGAACTGGCAGGCTTTGAAGCCAACGTTGACCAACGGGGTGTAGGGCCTTTGCATTCGCACGACATAACAATTTCCTTTCAAACGAATGAGTTTTCCAGTGAATGAAATCATTGTTACAAAAAGGCCAAACCGACATCTAAGCGAAACTGCCTAAAGGGGGGTAACAATTTGCTCTGACTAACGAGTCCTACTTAGGTTTTACGAGAAAAGAAAACGCCTCGAATCAATGATTCGAGGCGTGTTTGTCGCCAATGATTTTGCTAGGAGGGATTAGAGACCCAACAAAGCATTCAATGCGTTATAGGGCTTCGGCTCAGCGTGACGAGCTTCGAAGATGTCGTTCCAACGAGCGACTTGGAAGCGGACTTGGTTCGGAGCCGTACCACCGACGTGGTCACGAGCGGCGACGCAAGATTCAAGCTTCAAAGCCTTTTCGTAAACGTCTTCTTCGATCAACTTCGTGAAGCTGCGCAATTCTTCGAGCGGAAGTTCTGCCAAGTCGCAGTCACGTTCGCTAGCGAGGCGGACCACGCTACCGACGACGTCGTGAGATTCACGGAAGGGGAGACCCTTCTTCGTCAAGTAGTCGGCCAAGTCCGTAGCGGTCGGGAAGCCGGCTTGAGCAGCCTTCAACATTTCGGCACGATTCGGTTCCATACCCGGCATCATGTCAACGAAGCCGCGCAACGTATCCTTCACCGTGTCAATAGCGTCAAAGACCGGTTCCTTGTCTTCTTGGCTATCCTTGTTGTAAGCCAAGGGCAAGCCCTTCATCAAAACGACCAAGCTGATCAAGTCACCGCAAACGCGACCGGCCTTACCGCGAGCCGTTTCGGCCACGTCCGGATTCTTCTTTTGCGGCATGATGGAGGAACCCGTCGTGAAGCGGTCGGGCAACATCATGAACTTGAAGCGTTGGCACATCCAATAAATCAACTCTTCGGACAAGCGAGAGATGTGGACCATGATCAAGGAAGCGGCAGAGCAGAACTCGATGCAGAAGTCACGATCGCTAACGGCGTCCAAGGAGTTTTGCGTAACGCCTTCGAAACCGAGCAATTGAGCGGAGAGTTCGCGTTGGATCGGGTACGTCGTACCGGCCAAAGCGGCAGAACCCAACGGGCTCACGTTCACGCGACGGCGGATGTCGATCAAGCGAGCGCGGTCACGTTCGAACATTTCGACGTAAGCGAGCAAGTGGTGACCGAGCGTCACCGGTTGTGCGACTTGCATGTGCGTAAAGCCCGGCATGATCGTGTCGGCTTCTTCACCGGCCTTAGCAACCAAAACTTCTTGCAAGTTGCTCAAGAGTTCGATGATGACGTCGATTTCGTCACGCATGTAAAGGCGCATGTCCGTGCAGACTTGGTCATTACGGGAACGGCCCGTGTGCAAACGCTTACCGGCATCGCCGACCAATTGCGTCAAGCGAGCTTCGATGTTCAAGTGCACGTCTTCGAGTTCGAGCTTCCATTGGAACACGCCGGAACGGATTTCTTCGACGATTTGAGCCATACCGCGCTTGATGTCAGCCAAGTCTTGATCGCTCAGGACGCCGGACTTGTTGAGCATCGTAGCGTGGGCAACGGAACCCGTGATGTCTTGCATGGCCATGCGCTTGTCGAAGTCGACGCTAGCCGTGTAGCGGAGCACGAAATCAGCGACCGGTTCGGAGAAACGACCGGACCAAGCCTTGCTCTTCTGAGCCAAAGGATCGAGATTTTCGGTAACAGGAGTGTTCATTGGAGTATCTCTCATAAAAAAGAGGTTAAATAATCATTTCATTTTAAGGAAATTGCTAGTCTCGCTCAAGGGAAATGTGAGGGGGGATTGGTGGTATGTCAAAAAAATTCGGAAAACCGATATGACCGTTGAAGGCACTGAAATTAACCAATGTTAACGGTAGGTGCGGTATACTCACTTCCGTCAATTGTTTTTGTTGAAATTTACATAGATGTGCCCTGCAAAGGGCCGTTGATATAAGGGAAAAATTCCATGTCTGATCGTTTGGTGATTGCCACGCGTGAGAGTCCGTTGGCCATGTGGCAAGCAGAGCACGTTCAAGCACTTTTGCAAAATCAATACCCGCAATGCTCCGTTGAACTTTTGGGTATGACCACGCGCGGTGACCAAATCTTGGATAAGACGCTCTCGAAGATCGGGGGCAAGGGTTTATTTGTCAAAGAACTCGAAGTGGCCATGATGGAAGGTGCTGCGCATTTGGCCGTCCACTCGTTGAAGGATGTGCCGATGGTATTGCCTGAAGAGTTCGTATTGGCAGCCGTGAGCGAGCGCGAAGATCCGCGTGATGCCTTCGTGAGTCCGCGTTACGCTTCGTTGGATGAGATGCCCGCCGGTGCCGTGGTCGGTACGGCCAGTCTTCGTCGCGAATTGATGGTCCGTTCTCGCTATCCGCATTTGGTCGTCAAACCCATTCGCGGTAATGTCGGTACGCGTTTGAAAAAGTTGGATAGCGGTGAATATGACGCCTTGGTGATGGCGGCTGCCGGCTTGAAGCGCTTGAAGCTTCAGGAGCGCATCCGTGCCGTGATCAGTGATGAAGTTTCTTTGCCTAGCCCGGGGCAAGGTGCTTTGGGTATCGAGTGTTGCGCCGGTGACGAAGCAACGATTGCAGCCGTTCAGTTTTTAAATGACCCGAAGACGGCCGCCTGTACGGCAGCCGAGCGCACGGTCAGTCGTTTGTTGGGCGGCTCTTGCCAAGTGCCGTTGGCAGCCTACGCGACGATCGACGGTGAAGAAATGCGCCTTCGTGCTTTGATCGGTGATCACACCACGGGTGAGATGGTGACGACCGAGCTTCGTGGTCCGTGGACCACGGGTGTGGAAATGGCTCATCAAGCCGTGAAGAGCTTGATGGATCAAGGCGCACAGACCTATCTCGATAAGATCTTAGGAAAGTAAGACATATGCAATCATTTGTCCGTCCTGTGATTTTGATGCGACCGGGTGCCGCCAACGACCGTTTGGGCGGTCGTTTGACCAATCTCGGCTTAAATGTCTGGAAGTGGCCGGCATTTACGATTTTGCCGCCTGAGGATTCCGAACGCGTTCAACAACGCTTGAGCCATTTGGAATGCTTTGACATGGTGATGTTGGCTAGCCCCGCGGCCGTGGCAGCGGCCGCCGTGCACGTTCGTCAATGGCCCGAGCACATTACGTTGGCAACGATCGGTCAAGGAACCGCTCGCGCCATCCGTGCGGTTTGGGGTGAAGAGACGCACATTGTGGCCCCGTCCGGCGATTCCACCGATTCGGGTTCCGAAAAATTATTTGAAATCTTAAAGAGCCGTGGTTTCCCGGCTCGCGTGTTGATCGTGCGCGGTCAAGTCGGTCGTGAGTGGTTGCGTGAACAATTGATCGCTCACGGTACCGACGTGGAAGTGTTGCCGGCTTATCAACGTTCGCCTCTTGAATTGACGACCGAGCAATTGTCTCAATTGCGCTCCTCGTTGATGGGGCCCGCTCCGATCATTTATGTGACGAGTACCGATGCCGTCGGCGTACTTTTACATGCCGTCAAGGGGATTCGTGGTGCTCGTGAGTGGATTCTCAAGGGTGACGCCATTACCATTCATCCGCGCCCTCAAGCACAACTGGAGGATGTCGGTTTCGAAAATCCCGGCATCGTTTCCGCTAAGGACGAAGAGGTGACGGAAGAGATTTTGAAGCGTTTAAATCGTACGACCTTCTAATCGCCATATGAGCAAAAAGCCAACTGCTGCGTCAGTTGGCTTTTTTCTTTTTAATCACAGGTTTAGAGTTGCGTTTTGCCACGAGTCGTATGGAAGGATTCTTCCAACGAGGCCGTTGCAATCAAACGATGGCTGTCGTCTTTGGCCCAATAGTTTTCAAAATGAGCGCGTAAGAATTCACCCAAATCTTTGAATTCGTCCGGGCTGACTTCGTGCATGATCGGATAACGTCGAAATTCCACATTAGCCTTGGAATTGATCAAAGCGCTGACTCCTTCTTCGACTTTGAGGATGGGAATCAATGGGTCGAGGGTGCCGTGGCAAACAAAAATCGGCGTTTCACGGGCTTGGTCGGACAATTCGATGAATCGTGGATGATCAGGGGTATGACCGGAGAAAACCACGATGGCCAAAAGGGGAACCGTCTGAGCCAGACCGGACAACAGAGCCACGACGCCGCCTTGCGAGAATCCGCCCAACACGATTGGGGTGTCGGGATTTTTACGACGTTCTTCGTCGATCACGGCTTGGACGGCCGCCATCGCGTCATTCATACCTTCGATATCTTCTTGAGTATGTTGGTGCAATGTTTCGTGATAGAGGTCGTACCAAGCCGGCAACCATTTTTGTACCGTGGTGACCAAACGTTGCGGAGCGCTGGGCAATACCAAATTGATGTTGTCCAAACCGGCGAAACGTAAAAGATCTTGGTGCAAAACCTTGCCTTTGGCCACATTCGTTCCCATGGCGTGTAGCCAAATGAAGGTAACGGGTTTAGCCTCAGGGTTTGCAGGCGGTATAAAAACGGTTTTAGTCATACGTCTTAACCGAAAACTTCCGGATCAATACCGGAATAACCGTATTCGGGCATCGCATCGATACGAGCCATGTCGTCGGCTGCAATTTCGAAACCGTAGAGGTCGAGGTTTTGTGCCAAACGTTCGGGGTTGACCGTCTTCGGAATCGCTAACACGTTGTGTTGCAAGCACCAACGCAAGCAAATTTGTGCGACGGATTTGTCGTACTTGGCGGCCAATTCAACCAAGAGCGGGTGGTCCAAAACACGGCGACGGCCCAACGGACTCCAAGCTTCAACAACGATGCCGTTGGCTTGGCAGAAATCCACGCACTCTTTTTGCATGTAACCCGGATGGAATTCGATTTGATTGACCATGGGGACCATGCCGTCATCCATCAACGGTTGGAGGTACTTGGGCATAAAGTTGGCCACACCGATCGCCTTGACGCGGCCGGCAGCATAAAGTTCCTTCAATGCACGCCAAGAACCCAAGTTTTGCTCTTTCCAATCGGTGTACTTGGATTCACAAGCCGGCCAGTGGATCAAGAACAAGTCCAAATAATCCAAGCCCAAACGATCCATCGAGGCTTCGAATGAAGCCATCGTCTTGTCATAGCCACGTTCCGTTCCCCAGACTTTACTGGTAATGAAGAGTTCCGAACGATCCAAGCCGCAACGACGAACACCCATACCGACACCGGTTTCATTGTTGTAACGTGCAGCCGTATCGATTAAGCGATAACCGGCTTTTACGGCGGCAACAACAGCCTCTGCCGTGGGTTCGCCATCGGCGATTTGCGACGTACCGAAACCGACTTGAGGAATCGTCAAACCGTTCAATAAGGGATAAGTGGCAAAGTGATCCATGATAAGACTCCCGTATTTAAGTGATACGAGAATCATTGTAATCAAGACGGCTTGGCAGCAGTCTTGGTATTACCCCCATTAGATGTTTAAGAATGAAAGGGCAATCAGGATCGTGGCAAAAGCAACCCATTGACGGGTATTGAGGTATTCCTTGAAAAGGGCGATGCCGACGACCGTGACGAGCAAAATGGTCGCCACGCCACGTGTGGGATAAACGATGACAGCAGGAATCGCTTCGAGTGCATCGAGAATGAAGCGAGAGGTAAAGAAATTCGGAAGTCCAAGCATCATCCCCCACATGAATTCCGTTACGCCAAGACGTTCTTTTTTCCACCAAGCTAATGCCAAGGCGATGAAGAAGGCCACTGCGAAAGCAATGAGTAAAAAGACGTTCGACAGGGAGGCGATGCCCACTTCGGTATAGATTTTTAAGACGGTTGAGACGCCGCCCGTCACCAACAATAACGTGATGAGCGAGAAGCGAAAACGGACTCGATCGGAAGGATTGGCTTTGATCATGACGATCCCGATGATCGAGAGGATGACACCGACGATTTGAAGGGGCGTGGGGATTTCTTGGAAAACGAAGGCGGCAAAAAAGATGGGAATCAACACACCCAATTTGGCGAAGGCCGTTGTCAAGATGACGCCCGAATCACGCATGTTTTGTTGCATCAAAAGCATGCCCGTGACGTAAAGAAGACCGTTGAGGCACCCTAAAGAAAGAGCAGTGGAAAAGCCCGTGGTGGCACTCAAAAGGGAGTCGGTTCCACTGAGGGCGAGGGCACAAATCAAGCAAGCCAAATAATTGAAGGCCACCATGCCGTTGATGTTGACGGCACGCGAAGTGCTCAATCGCATAACGATTGAGGTCAGCGCTCCGCAAACGATGGCCAAAAAAAGAGAGAACATGCTCGATAACCGTGGATAGAAAACTCAATGATACCTAGCCGGAAGGGGAAAATCGGGAGAAAATTTTTCACTTGTGAACAAAATCAAGGGTAAGTCCTCGCGTAAGAACATTTCCCGCGCTAAAATTAAAAAATTCTGACTTAATTTTTTAGGATCAAACAAACATGTCCGCAATCATTCTCGGTCACAAGAACCCTGACTCCGACAGCATCATTGCTGCACTTGCTTGCGCTCACCTCTACCGTGAACGCGGTTTGGACGTCGTGGCTGCCGCTCAAGGTACGCCGGCTCCGGAAACGGCTTATGTTTTGGAACGCTTTGGCTTGACGGCTCCGGAAGTCGTTACGAGCGTTGCCGGTCGTGACATCTATCTCGTCGACTTCTCCGACAAGGCTCAAGCTCCGGCCGATATCGACGAAGCCAACTTGATGGGTATCGTTGACCACCACAAGCTCGGTGACATGACGAGCTCCTCTCCGATCGAAGCCATCATCTGGACGGTCGGTTGCACGAACACGATCATCAAGCGCATGTTCGACTACATGGGTTACACGATTCCGGCCGGTTTGGCCGGTGCCATGCTTTGCGCCATCCTCTCCGACACGGTGATCTTCAAGTCTCCGACGTGCACGGAAATGGACAAGAAGGTGGCTGAAGAATTGGCTGCTATCGCCGGTATCGAAGACATCCAAGCTTTGGGTATGGATCTCTTCAAGGCTAAGAGCGCTGTTGCCGGTACGGCTCCGCGTGATTTGATTTTCCGCGATTTCAAGGACTTCAACATGAACGGCTCCACGGTTGGCGTCGGTCAATTGGAATTGGTCTCCTTGGAATTGGTCGCTGACATGAAGGCTGACATTCAAGCCGAACTCGAACGCGTGAAGGCAGAAGGCCGTCACACGGCCATGTTCCTCTTGACGGATATCATGCAAGAAGGCAGCGAACTCATGATGGCCAGCGATGACGCCGCCAAGATTGCTCAAGCTTTCGGTCAAGATCCGGCCAAGTTGGCAGAAGGTAATTTGTGGTTGCCGGGTGTCATGAGCCGTAAGAAGCAAGTGGTTCCGGCTCTTGAAGCTGCATTCCGTGGCTAATCGTTACTGATTGCTACAAAAGGACTGAGTATCGTGAGGTATTCGGTCCTTTTCTTTTACAATTAATCTTTGTTAACCATTTTTGTCGTATTTGATTCATGGCCACCATTGTTTACGCCTATCCCTTTACTTGGGGTGATATTGAAGCCAATACCAAGCACATCATTGACTGTGCAAAATCGAAGCGTCGCTCTCCGGGTGACACCTTGGTATTTGCCTTGCACGCGATGACGGGAGCGGTACATACCTTTGAATCCCTTTCGGCCGATACCAAGGAAGTGATCGAGGCGTCGATTGCCAAGATTGCCAAAGCCACGAAAAAGACCGGTGTCAAACTCGTGTTGCCCGCCATGGTTTCGCGTGGGCTTGGCGTGCATTTGATCCATGACGGTGTTGCCGATGTGTTGCCGATGTTTGAAACGGTAGGTGGCTTGGTGGTGCTCAAAGATGTGTTGGGCACTACGCACGATTTGGTGTTCCGTACGGCGGACGTGGCTGAGCCGTTTGCCGCTTGGAGTGCGAGCCATTATGTGATCGTTGACAGCCAAACGTTCCATGACGGCCGCGTATTTGCCGGTCAATGCCGTGTCGTACAAAACGGGAAATTGAAGGCCAATTATTTGGCACCGGACTCCGCATTCGATATCGCCATGGCTCATGTCTGTCGTTGCGATGAAGCGACGGTAAAGGTTCAAGCGCTGAAAGTGGCATTGAAGTGTTACCTTAAACGTTATGGCTTTAAGGCCGTCACGTTAGGGTTGTCGGGTGGTTTGGATAGCGCGGTGGTTGCTGCCATTGCTGCCGATGTCGTTGGGGCGGACAATGTCCATGCTTACGTGTTGCCGAGTCGCTTCACTAGTGAAGAAAGTTGGCAAGATGCGGAAGATTTGGCAACCAATTTAGGTTTGAAGCTTCAAGCCATCGACATCATGCCGACCGTGAAGACTGCGTTTGATTCGGTGACGCCGCATTTGCCCGAGGGGCGTTCGACGGCGTTGATGGCGGAAAATCTCCAAGCTCGCGCACGCGGTTTGCTGTTGATGAGTTTGAGTAATGTCGACGGCTCGTTGGTGCTCACCACCGGCAATAAGAGTGAGTGTGCCGTAGGATATTGCACGCTTTACGGAGACATGGTCGGCGGCTTGGCGCTCTTATCCGATATTTACAAGTCCGAACTTTATAAGCTTTGCGAAGACGATGACTATTTGCGTCGCGTTATTCCGAAAAATATTTTGACCAAGGCGCCCACGGCCGAACTACGTGAAGACCAAAAGGACGAAGATTCGTTGCCGCCGTATCCCCAATTGGATGCCGTTTTAAAGAACATGATCGAACGAGGTTTCTCGCTCAATAAGTTAAAGAAGCGCCATGGCGCGGAGTTGGCTGCTCGTATTTGGAAATTAGTCAAAGGCGCTCAATTTAAGCGCGAACAAGCGGCTCAAGGGGTCAAGTTGACTACCAAGCCGTTGAGCCAAGTAACGAATAATGATTTTTTCTAAAGGATTCCTAGCATGAAACAAGTCGTGGCAATCATCAAACCGTTCAAACTCGATGACGTGCGTGAGGCCCTGGCCGATATCGGTATCAACGGTTTGACCGTGACGGAAGTCAAAGGCTTCGGTCGTCAGAAAGGTCACTCCGAACTGTATCGAGGTGCCGAATATATGGTGGACTTTTTACCGAAGGTCAAGATCGAAGCCGTGATGGCTGATGACATGGTCGATCAAGCCGTGGAGGCCATCCAAACGGCTGCCCGTACCGGTAAGATCGGTGACGGGAAGATCTTTGTGATGGAAGTCGAACAAGTGATTCGTATTCGCACGGGTGAAACCGACGAAGCCGCCATCTAAGTCGGATCGCTCGATAACGGGAGACTCAGAAAAATGGGTCTCCTTTTTTTACATTAAAATGAAATGGCTCATTTGACGATTCTGAAAATGTCTCTATAATTAATATCGATGCTGCTTAAGGTTGTTTATTTGGGTTAAATCGTTGATTGGGGTTTTTAAGTCGATATGGGTCAAATGTTCCAAGCAGAGTTTGTTGTAGCATCACTTCAACCGTCTCACTCTGATGTTCTTCTTAAAAAATCCGAATCGAATTTTGGGATAAGAAGAAATCATGTCATCGCCTCGTCTTTTAGAAGCCTCCTTCGTTCTTGCACACGTTAATCATCGCGCCTTGGTGGTTCCCACTTCGCCGAATTTGGCTACGCCCGACGGACGCACTTGGCAAGAAGTGACCGATGCCGTTCTTGCCGAAGTTCCTTCAAAAATGCTTTTTGCATTGGTTGGCACGCAATTGCAACGCGATTTAAAAAGTTATGCGATTGGTCGTCATGGTCGATGGGTCTTCGATCGTACGCTTGAGTGCGATATGAAAAAACTCCTAATCGAAGCCAAAACGCGGTATCTCTCGATTCGAAACGGTGTTTTTGCCAAAGAGCTCGATCGTGCGTTGTTAGCACTTTTTAAACGTGATCCTCGTTTTCTCTCGTTGCTGTCAAACCAAGAAAAAGCCACGTCGGCCGCTTTTCATGTCACGCGACGGGTCTTGGGACAACTCTATTTTCACTGGGAGATTGTGCCTTTTGACGGCGAGTGTGACGAGGCCTTTTCATTGCGGCTTGTGCATGAAATGCAGGAAATCGTTTTTGAGCGCTTGGCACGCTATCCCGTCGACAGAGACATCATGCCGGCGCATCGATTTATTCGGTATGAGTTTTATCTCAAGAAAATGGGTCAGTACTTGGGGATCGATCGGCAATACGACAAACTCTACGCGAAATTTGCCGATGCTTGTCGATTGTTTCCGCGAGATGGAACGTCGTTATACGGTCTTCGTTTGGATGAATTTTGGTCACGCATGACTTGCATTGGCGAGACGATTACGAAACGCTTGGAGGTAGCCGACGATGTGCTCAAGGATATCGCCCTCGTTAACGACGAGTCTTTTGGGGCAAAAAGAGTCGATTCTTCGGTTGCCGTCGAACCTCGCCCCGTACCGAAAATGAGCTTCAACTGTGAATCGATGGATTTGCCGTTTTTTGTGTAGATCACGAAGCGTTTTCCTCAAAAGCCCTAAATGTAGGGCTTTTGGGAGGGGTGGTCCTACAACTTAAATCATTAAGGATCAAAAGTTGATAGAATTTCAAGGTTTCAAATGAGCTTTTAGGGTTTAGAAATCATGGATTTCAACGTACGTATTATGAAAATCGATCAAGCGATCACGGAGCGAGGCATCGTGACGTTTGAGGATTTGTTGCGCGCAACGGGCGCTTCGCCCGCCACGCTCAAGCGTGAGATCAGCTACATGCGCAACGAATTGAAGGCACCGATTACGTATTCGCGTTCTCGTGGCGGTTATCTTTTTGCCAAGAACCGCAAAGAAGCATTGCGTGCCGATTTCTATGAACGTCAAGCCGCATGGTTTACCCCCGAAGAGCTCTTCACGATGGTGACGACTTTGGAGAACTTTGCCGAATTGGAAAAGAATCGCCAAGGTTACCTCACCAAAGATATGCGCCAATTGGCTGCTCGTTTGCGCACCAGCATGTTCTCCGATCAAGCCAATGCCGATGAATTAACCAAGCGTGTCAAAATCAATATCCCGAAGCGCAAGCCCATCACGAATGACTATTTTGCTGTGATCGGTCAAGGTCTTATCCGTCGTAAGCGCGTTCGCTTGGTCTATTACTCCGATCACAAGCGCGAAGAGACGCGTCGTGTCGTCAGTCCCATGCGCCTGACCTTCTATCGTAGCCGTTGGTACCTGGACGCTTGGTGCCATGAGCGCGGTGCTTTACGTAGCTTCAATGTCGAAAATATTCGTCATGCCGATATCATGGACATGGCCGTCAAGATCGTTCCGATGAAGCAAGTGTGCGCCGAACTTGACTCTTTGTACGGTATGTACCGTGGTGAAGAAGTCCAATGGGCTCGCATTCGATTCACCGGCATTGCCGCTAAGTTGGTCAGCAAGGAAATTTGGCACGTTGATCAAAGCGACAAGTGGTTAAGCGACGATCTTTACGAATTGATGGTGCCGTATGCCAAGGGTAGCCCTGAAATCGTGGGAGATATCTTGCGCTATGGTCCGATGGCCAAGGTCATGGAGCCGGCCTCTTTGCAAGAAGATGTCAAGAAGGCATTGAACGCCACTTTGAAGAATTACTAAGAAAGGATCGTTGTGTCTTACTTTCATCGTCACAACCATCCGTATCGCCGCAAGGTCAATAAGGAACCGGTTTTAAAAGCGCCGGAATCCGCCGAGATCGAGCGTGCTAGCGAAGAGATCTTCTTTTGCGGAGATCCGCACGGTTATTTCGATCACATTTTGAAAGCCGCTCAAGAGCACCGTCCTAAGGCGATGGTGATTTTGGGAGACCTTCAACCGCCGGCACCGTTGCATGAGGTGTTGGAAGACATTTTGAGCTTTGTGGATGTTTGGTGGATTCCGGGCAATCACGACACCGATAACGATTATTTCTACGATCGTTTGTGGCGTAGTGAGCTCGCGTCTCATAATCTCCACGGTCGTGTGGCTTTGGTCAACGGTTTACGCATTGCCGGTCTTGGCGGCGTCTTCCGCGGTCAAATTTGGATGCCGCCGTTGTCGCCGAATTACACCTCGGCGGGTTCTTTCATTCGCCGAATCGGTCGCGGCAATATGTGGCGAGGCGGTTTACCGCGTCGTCACCGTACGTCGATTTTCCCGTCGACGTATGACAATTTGCTCACGCAGAAAGCCGACGTTCTTGTGACGCATGAAGCGCCGGGCTGTCATCGCAAAGGTTTTTTGGCTGTCGATCAATTGGCCAAAAACTTGGAAGTGAAGTACATCTTCCATGGCCATCAACATGAAGATCGTCACTATCCGTCTTACTTCGGATTTACCCCGCGTGGTGTCGGCTACCGCGGTATCGTGACCTTGAAGGGGGACGATGTCGTGCCCGCTCAAATCGATCCGCGTGAAGTGGAGGCTTATGAGGAAAAGCCGCCCATGAGCTGGTCTTCGATGCCGTTAAAACGTTTGGGCTAAAGAAAATTGACTTGGTAACTGAAAGGCCGTTTCTTTGTTGGAAACGGCCTTTTGTAGTTTTGGACTTAGTGTTGACGACCTTGAGGTTTGGTCTTCGGATGATCACGGCGCGGGGCGCCTTGATGCGTGTTCGTCAACGTACTGATCGACTTGGCCGGATCGAGCGATGCGGTATTGACTTGGCGAACGGCCGGTTGAGGCTTGGGAGCCACGTGCGTGATGCTAGCGACATGTCGAGCGATTCGCTTACGGTTTTTGCTCGAAAGCCACGTCTTCATCATGGCAACACCGATGGCCAAAAGGACCGGACCCAAAATCAGGCCCAAGAAACCGAAAGCGATCACGCCACCGAAGACGCCCAAAAAGACGAGCGAAATCGGAAGGGGCGTACCGCGAGCAATCAACAAGGGCTTTAAGAAATTATCGACGCTGGCAATAGCCAACAAACCCCAAGCGATCATGAAAACGGCCATGCCGATTTCACCTTGACCGTAGAGCCAAATGGCGACCGGCCCCCATACCAAGGGAGGACCGACCGGAACGACGGAAAGCACAAAGACGGCAACCGACAACAAAAGCGTGCTCGGTGCGCCCACGATCATAAAGCCGACGCAAGCAACCATGGCTTGGCCGGCGGCCGTACCGACGATGCCATAAACGACGCTACGCGTGGTGCTCACAATGATGTACGAGAATTCGTCACTTAAATCACCCGAGATGCGCTCGACCAATTCACCGACTTTACGAGCCAAGTAATTGCCGTCACGGTAAAAGAAGAAAGCAATCAAGGCGACCAAAAGCAGCTGAACCAAACCGTTACCGAGCATCATGGCAATCGATACCACTTGACGACTCAAGGGGTTGATCAAACGTTCCAAAAGTTCGGCCATGGCCTTCGGTTGGAACAGTTCGGTGGCTTGCTCAAAGAGCCAGGAGCCGATGCCCGGGATGTCGTTTAACCACAAAGGAACGGTAAACGTCGTGATGGCGCCCGAGATGCCACGGATGGCATCGGGTAACTGTTGAGCGACGGCCGCCGATAAAAACGACAACGGGATAATCACGCAGACCATCAAAAGCGCCACCATCAAAATGGCAGCCGGCGTGGGGCGGTCGCCCATGGAATTTTCAATGCGACGATAAAGAGGCCACGTGACCACCGTCAAAATGGCGGCCAAGAGAATTGCTGTCAGGAAGGGCGAGACAACATAGTAACAACCGACAGCCACCGCTGCGCCACAGAGCAAGCGAATGATGATGTCGAATCGATCGCGTAAGCTGACCATAGGGGAAAATTTCGTAGAAAAATAAGGGAGATCTTTTGTCTTGTAAGTCTAGCGCAAATACGTTGATTCGAATAAGAAAAAGAGAAAATAACCTACAATTAACGCATTAATTGTCGAGGAAAAGTTCATGCGTGACGAATTTATTCAACATTTACCTGAAATCAAAGAAGAGTTGATCGCTCGCGAAAAGGCGTTCGACGGTAATTTCTTGCACTTGACGCGTGATACGGTCAAGACGGCAAACGGCAAAATCCGTTCCCGTGAGTACATCAATCACCCGGGAGCTGCCGCCATCATTTATCTTTTCGATGACGAGACGACCCTTTTGGAATACCAATGGCGTCAACCTTGTGAATCGGCATTCTTGGAATTCCCGGCCGGCAAGCTCGATCCCAATGAAGATCCGCTCGTATGTGCCAAGCGCGAACTCAAAGAAGAAACCGGTTATTCGGCAACCGACTGGGTCTACTTGGGACGTATCCATAATGCCATCGGTTATAGCGATGAAAAGATCGAGTTGTATTTGGCTCGAGGTTTGACGACGGGCGATCAAGCACTCGATGACGGGGAATGTTTGTCGGTCAAACGAGTTCCGGTCAAAGAGGTTTTTGAAATGGCTCTCAATGGCGAGATCACCGATGTGAAAACCTTGATCGGTGCTTAT
Organism: Burkholderiaceae bacterium; assembly: GCA_017646335.1. GTDB lineage: Bacteria > Pseudomonadota > Gammaproteobacteria > Burkholderiales > Burkholderiaceae_F > Aphodousia. Next base: position 36,945 of record JAGCMT010000052.1, on the reverse strand, counting down.
TGGTTGGAGAAGTGGCTCAAAGGCGAGATGCCGGTGAAGTCACTCTAATTACAATCGCTTAGTTCTCTAAATACAAGTACTTAGCGACTACACAATAATGCTTACTTGTCGGCAATTTGTGGATTTTGTTAACTAATTTTTGATTTGATTTAACTCAAAAAACGCTCCTGACAAAGGCTTTTGGCTTGCCTTATAGTGTCAGGAGCGTTCTCTTTGATTGCGATTCAAAGAACAATTGGTGAACAAAAAATCCTACATTTAGGCGAGTAAATATGTCTCAAACGATTTTGCAAAAAGTTCCGGTCGGTGAAAAGGTCGGTATCGCTTTCTCCGGTGGTCTCGATACGTCTGCAGCGCTTCGCTGGATGAAGAACAAAGGTGCCTATCCCTATGCTTACACGGCCAACTTGGGCCAACCTGACGAAGATGACTACGATGCCATTCCGGCACGTGCCATGAACTACGGTGCAGAGCAAGCTCGCCTCGTCGATTGCCGTCCGCAATTGGTCGCCGAAGGTATCGCCGCCATTCAAGCCGGTGCCTTCCATATCTCCACGGGTGGTTTGGCCTACTTCAATACGACGCCGCTCGGTCGTGCCGTGACGGGTACGATGCTTGTCAACGCCATGCGTGAAGACGGTGTGCATATTTGGGGTGACGGCTCGACCTACAAGGGTAACGACATCGAACGTTTCTATCGTTACGGTCTTTTGGCCAATCCCGAATTGAAGATCTACAAGCCCTGGCTTGACCGTGACTTCATTAACGAATTGGGCGGTCGTGCCGAAATGAGCGCTTTCTTGCAAGCCGAAGGCTTCGACTATCGTATGTCGGCTGAAAAGGCTTATTCGACCGACTCCAATATCTTGGGTGCAACGCACGAAGCCAAGGATCTCGAAAGCTTGGATTCTTCCATGAAGATTGTCAAGCCCATCATGGGCGTGGCCTTCTGGGATCAAAGCGTTGAAATCGCTCCGGAAACGGTAACGGTCACGTACGAAGAAGGCGTGCCGGTGGCCTTGAACGGTCAGCGTTTCGATGACTTGGTCGAATTGATGTACGAAGCTAACCGCATCGGCGGTCGCCATGGTTTGGGTATGTGTGACCAAATTGAAAATCGTATCATCGAAGCCAAGAGCCGCGGTATTTACGAAGCCCCGGGGATGGCTCTTTTGCACATCGCCTACGAGCGTTTGGTTACGGGTATCCACAACGAAGATACGATTGAGCAATATCACATTCAAGGTCGTCGCTTGGGTCGCTTGCTCTACCAAGGTCGTTGGTTTGACTCTCAAGCCATCATGTTGCGCGAATCCGCTCAACGTTGGATCGCTCGTGCGATCACCGGTACGGTCACGCTTGAATTGCGTCGCGGTAACGACTACACGATCCTTAACACGGAAAGCCCGAACCTCACGTACGAAGCAGAACGCTTGACGATGGAAAAGGGTGATTCGATGTTCACGGCAGAAGACCGTATCGGTCAATTGACGATGCGCAACCTCGACATCGTTGACACGCGTGGTAAGTTGGCGATCTACTCCAAGACGGGTTTGATCTCCGGAACCTCCGCTGTGGCTTTGTTGAACGGTAATCAAACGGAAGAATGATTCCGAAAGACGGTTAAATAACTCGGAGCGTTGAGAGCAATCTCAACGCTCTTTTACATGGATTTTTCGAAAAACGATACAATCCAAGAGTCTTTCAAGTTTTTGTTTAGGTACGTACGACTGTGGCTTGGCCTTTTGAATTCAGTATCGGTTGGCGATACACCCGTCAAAGTAAGAAAGCGGGCAAGAAAAACGGCTTCATCTCGTTTATTTCGGTGATGAGTGTGGCGTCCATTGCCGTGGGTGTGATGGCGCTCATCGTGGTTTTGTCCGTGATGAACGGTTTTCAGAAAGAAGTGCGCGATCGCATGCTGTCCGTGATTCCTCACATTGAAGTGATGAATTATGACGGGGCGATTGCGGATTGGGAGTCCCAAGCCGAGACCGTCAAGAAAAATGATCATGTTTTGGGTGTTGCCCCTTATGTCTCGGGGCAAGGTCTTTTAAGTACGGGTTCCAACGTGCGCGGCGTTTTGGTTCGCGGGATCGATCCGGAGCGTGAACCGTTGGTCAGCGACATTGCCAAGCAGATGGTTTACGGCAAGTTGACCGATTTAAATAACGATCGTTACGGCATTATTTTGGGTCAAGATTTGGCTCGTCTTTTGCGAGTTCGTCCGGGAGATAAAGTCAATGTCATGATTCCGCAAGGCCGTGCGACGCCCGCCGGCATCGTGCCGCGTATGCGAGCATTTACGTTGACGGGGGTTTTCTCGTCGGGACACTATGAATTCGATAGTACGATGGCCTTGATCAGTCTTGAAGACGGTCAAACGCTTTTCCGTCAAACCGGTCCTACGGGGCTTCGCGTTCGAGTCGATGACATGAATGAAGCGCCGCTGATTGCCTACGAGATCATGCAAGCGTTGCCGCCGACCTATGCGGTGAGCGACTGGTCTCGCCAAAATCGCACGTGGTTTGCAGCCGTTCAAGTCGAAAAACGCATGATGTCGATCATCCTTTTCTTGATCGTGTTGGTGGGGGCTTTCGGCTTGGTTTCCAGCATGGTGATGACGGTGACGGAAAAGCAAAGTGATATTGCGATTCTGCGCACGTTAGGGGCGTCGCCTGCCTCCATCATGTCGATCTTTATGATCCAAGGGGCGATTGTCGGCGTCGTCGGTGTGACGGTCGGTGTCGGTTTGGGCCTTGGCTTGGCCTATAACTTGGATGTGATTGTGCCGGCCATCGAGTCGGCTTTGGGATTCCAATTCTTGCCTAAGGAAATCTATTTCATCAGCTCGTTGCCGTCGGATCCCCGCATGAGTGATATCGTGCCGATCGCAATTTTCTCGTTGGTGTTGTCGTTATTGGCAACAATCTATCCGAGTTGGCGTGCGGCGAAAACCAAACCGGCTGAAGCGTTACGTTACGAATAAAGGGGTAAGAGATGAGTAATTGGGTGATCGATGCCCGTGAGGTTCGTAAGGCTTATCGTGACGGGGCTGAAGCGGTACCCGTTTTGAATGGTGTGACGATGCAAGTCGCCGCCGGGGAAACCGTTGCCATTGTCGGTGCTTCGGGTTCCGGTAAAAGCACGCTTTTACATGTGCTGGGCGGCTTGGATACGATCGATGAGGGAAGTGTTGAAGTGGCCGGTTTGGCCGTTCATACGTTGGATGAAAAAACGCGCGGTCGACTTCGTAATGAAAAGTTGGGCTTTGTGTATCAGTTTCATCATCTGTTGCCTGAATTTACCGCCGAAGAAAACGTGGCGATGCCCTTGATGATTCGTCGTATGGATCGATCTCTCGCGCTTTCCAAAGCTCGAGGTGTTTTGGAAAGTTTGGGATTGGGTCATCGTTTGACGCATCGCCCCGCACAGATGTCGGGCGGGGAGCGCCAACGTTGTGCCATCGCTCGCGCCATGGTGACGGATCCGGCTTGTATTCTCGCCGACGAGCCGACCGGCAATCTTGACCAAACCACGGCCAAAGCCGTTTTTGAAAAGTTTTTGGAATTGGCCCGTTTGCATGGAACGGCCACGGTGATCGTGACTCATGATCAACAGTTGGCTGCACTTTGCGATCGTGTTTTAACGCTCACGAACGGCAAAATCGACTGATGTACATCGATACGCATTCCCATCTTGACGTGTTGGCACCGGAGCCGGATTTTGAAAAATGGCTCGCGGCGGGACGTGATGCGGGTGTGAAATGCGGTCTGATTACGACGGGTGATTCTCGTGGATTTAACGCCGCGCTGCAGTGCGCCCATCGCGTCGGTTGGGGCTATGGCTTCGGGGTGCATCCGATGTTTGTCGATGGGGTTGAAGATGATGAACTTCAACTGCTGGATCAATCACTTGCCTCATCCGTGGACGATTTCCGATTAGTGGCCGTCGGTGAAATCGGTTTGGATTTTTACATTGAGAATCCCGACAAAATCCGCCAAGAAATGTTCTTTGTCGAACAGATGCGATTGGCTCAAAAGTACGCTCTTTCGGTCTCCGTTCATGCGCGTCGGGCGCTCTTTCGCGTGATGGCGATTATCAAACAATTTCCTGATGTTCGCGGGGTTATTCACGCTTTTCCCGGATCCAAAGAAGAAGCTCGCCAAGTCATCGATCTTGGATGGAAAATCGGCGTGGGCGGTGCGGTGACTTATCCGGGCAGTAAACGCTTGCATGATGTCGTTCGTTACGTTCCGATTGAGGCCTTGGTTTTAGAGACGGATTGCCCGGACATGGCACCTTTCGAACGTGTGGATCGTCGCTCTTATCCGGCCGATATCGCGACCTATGCGGCTTGTGTCGCCCAACTTCGAGGCGAGTCGCTCGAGTCGGTGAGTCAGGCCACCTTTGCCAATAGTTTGAACGTCTTTCCGCGCTTGGCGAATCTTCTTTCCTAACGCGATGTCTTCTCTCCTCAAAATGCGCCAAACACCTTGATTTATCGAGAAGTCTGAGGTGGTTTTCTGCTAGAATCTGCACTAATCTTGGGGCCTTGCGAGGTCCTTTGACCCGATGAAAACTCGTTAACTTCGCCAATCCTCTCACGGTCAAGTTGGCCCTGAGAGCTTTTGTGATGTTTAACGTATTGATTTATTTACACCTTTTAGGGGAATTAAAATGGCTCTTGAACGCACTCTTTCCATCATCAAGCCCGATGCAGTTGCTAAGAACGTGATCGGTCAAATCTACACGCGTTTCGAAAACGCTGGTTTGAAGATCGTTGCTGCTCAAATGCGTCAACTCTCCCAAGCTGAAGCTGAAGGCTTCTACGCTGTTCACAAGGAACGTCCCTTCTTCAAGGACCTCGTTGCTTTCATGACGTCCGGTCCGGTCATGATCCAAGTTTTGGAAGGTGAAGGCGCTATCTTGAAGAACCGCGAATTGATGGGCGCAACGGATCCGAAGAAGGCAGCTCCGGGCACGATCCGCGCTGACTTCGCTCAATCCATCGACGCTAACGCTGTTCACGGTTCCGACGCTCCGGAAACGGCAGCTGTTGAAATCGCCTACTTCTTCCCGACGATGGCTATCTGCGAACGCAAGTGCTGCGGTTGCTGCTGCGGCGAATAATTCTGTCCACATTTAACGATAAGCATCGATAAAAAATGACAGATAGCGGCGCACGTGTAAATTTGTTGGGTCTGGATCGTGACGGTTTGATCGCCTATTGCGAAAGCTTGGGTGAGAAGAAGTTCCGTGCGATTCAATTGCAACGCTGGATTCATCGTCACTGTGAAGGTGACTTTGAGAACATGACTGACCTTGCCAAGAGTTTTCGAGCAAAACTTCAAGACAAGTGTGAGATTCGTGCGCCGCAACCCATCTGGGACAAGGTCTCGATGGACGGCACCCGTAAGTGGCTTTTTGATGTCGGTAACGGTAATGCCGTAGAAACGGTTTTTATTCCGGAAGACGATCGCGGTACGTTGTGTATCTCGACGCAAGCCGGTTGTGCGATGGGTTGCCTTTTCTGCTCGACGGGCAAGCAAGGCTTTAATCGCAATTTGACGGCCGCAGAAGTGATCGGCCAATTGTGGCATGCCGAACGTGAGTTGCGTGCCAGCCTCGGTGTCACTGACCCCAATGATCGAGTGATCAGCAACGTAGTGTTGATGGGTATGGGTGAACCGTTGCAAAACTTGGACAATGTCATCCCGGCGTTGAAGTTGATGCTCGATGACAACTCCTACGGTTTGAGCCGTCGTCGTGTAACGCTCTCGACGTGCGGTTTGGTGTTGCAAATGGATAAGCTTGCCGCTGCCGTACCGGTGGCATTGGCCGTGTCTTTGCATGCACCGACGGATGAACTTCGCGACATGATCATGCCGATCAATCGCAAGCATCCTTTGAATGAATTGATGGCTGCTTGTAAGCGCTATCTCGCTCACGCTCCGCGCGATTACATCACGTTCGAATACGTGATGTTGGGTGGCGTGAACGATCAAATCGAACACGCCAAGGGCTTGGTGAAATTGGTCAAGGGCGTGTCGTGCAAGTTTAATTTGATCCCGTTTAATCCTTTCCCGGATAGCGATTTGAAAAAGCCGAAGGCAGAAGACGTGAAGGCATTCCAAGACTATCTGATGAAGGCCGGGATCGTGACGACTGTTCGTAAGACGCGCGGTGATGATATCGATGCCGCGTGCGGTCAGTTGGCCGGTAACGTCAAGGACAAGACGCGTCGTGCAGAACGTTTGGTTCAACAAAAAGCACAAGCCACGTTCTTGATGAAAAAGGAATAAACAGATGATTTTTAAGACTCGACATCAAACCCACCCTGTCGCCGTTCGTTATGGCGATCGTGTGGTCACGATTGGCGGCGGCGCTCCGATTCGCGTGCAGTCGATGACCAATACGTCCACGGTGGATGTGGAGTCGACGGTTGAGCAAGTGTTGCAACTGGCTCGTGCCGGCAGTGAATTGGTCCGTTTGACGGTGAATACGCCCGAGGCAGCGCGCGCTGTCGTGGCGATTCGTGAAGCCTTGGATGCCAAGGGTTGTGATGTTCCCTTGGTCGGTGACTTCCATTACAACGGCCATAAGCTTTTGACGGAAGTGGGCGAGTGTGCACAAGCCCTTTCCAAATATCGCATCAATCCGGGCAACGTCGGTAAGGGCGAGCGTGGTATCGAGAATTTCGCCAAGATGATTGAAGTGGCCATTGCCAATGATCGTCCCGTTCGTATTGGCGTGAACGGCGGTTCTCTTGACCAAGCGATTTTGGCTCGATTGATGGATGAGAATTTAACGAAGAGCGAACCGGAAAGCCCGGAAGCGATTTTGCGTCATGCCATGGTGTTGTCTGCCGTGGAGAGCGCCAAGATGGCCGAAAAGTTCGGTTTGGGCGCGGACAAAATCGTTTTGAGTGCAAAGGTCAGCGGCGTGCAATCGTTGATTGCCGTGTATCGTGAATTGGCCGCGTCTTGTCAATACGCTTTGCACTTGGGTTTGACCGAGGCCGGTATCGGCTCCAAGGGCATTGTGGCCAGTTCCGCCGCAATGGGGATTACGTTGGCCGAAGGGATCGGCGATACGATCCGTGTGAGCTTGACGCCGATGCCCGGCAAGGCTCGTACGGAAGAAGTCGTGGTGGCGCAGGAACTGCTCCAAACGATGGGTTTGCGATCCTTTATGCCGATGGTGGTTTCTTGCCCGGGCTGCGGTCGTACCACGAGTACGCTTTTCCAAGAATTGGCCGCTTCCACGCAAAGTTATTTGCGTGAGATGACGCCCGTTTGGCGTGAAAATAATCCGGGTTTTGAGGCGATGACGGTGGCTGTGATGGGCTGTGTTGTCAATGGCCCCGGAGAAAGCCGTCACGCCAATATCGGTATCAGTTTACCCGGCGCAGGTGAAGCACCTGTCGCTCCCGTCTTTATGGACGGGGAAAAGGTCGGCACGATCAAGGGGGATGCGCAAGATGCAAGCGCACTTTCAACGCGATTCCATGCAATGATCGACGACTACGTGAAGACGCATTACGCGAAGTAATGTTTGGTGAAGATTGACTTAAAAGAAAGAAGTAGAACCATGGCAAAAGCACAAAAGATTAACGGCGTTCGCGGTATGAACGACATTTTGCCTGCCGATGCTCCCATCTGGGCAGAATTTGAAGGCGTGGCACAAGACGTATTGGCAATGTACGGTTACAAGCAAATCCGTACGCCGATTCTCGAACAAACGCCGCTTTTCAAGCGCGGTATCGGTGAAGTGACCGACATCGTTGAAAAGGAAATGTATTGTTTCACCGATTCATTGAACGGTGAGCAATTGGCTTTGCGCCCGGAAAACACGGCCGGTGTCGTTCGTAGCGTGATTGAACACAATCTCTGCTACAACGCTCCGCAACGCTTGTGGTACTTCGGTCCGATGTTCCGCCACGAACGTCCCCAACGCGGTCGTTATCGTCAATTCCACCAATTGGGCGTGGAAGCCTTGGGTTTCGGCGGTCCGGACGTTGACGTCGAACAAATCTTGATGGCTCGTCGTATGTTTGACGAGTTGGGCATTTTGCCGCTCAAGCTCGAATTGAATTCTCTCGGCAATGCTGACGAACGCAAGGCTCACCGCGAAGCGTTGATCCAATACTTCGAATCTCACCAAGATATCTTGGATGAAGATGCCAAGCGTCGTCTCTACACGAACCCGTTGCGCATTTTGGATACGAAGAATCCTGAAATGCAAGCCATGGTCGAAGCCGCTCCGCGTTTGCTCGACTACTGGAAGGATGACTCCTTGGCTTTCTTGAAGCGTTTGGAACAAATGCTCTCGACGGCCGGTGTTGAATACAGCATCAATCCGCGTTTGGTTCGCGGTTTGGACTATTACAACCACACGGTTTACGAATGGGTCACGGATAAGTTGGGTGCACAAGCCACGGTTTGCGGTGGCGGTCGTTATGACCCGCTCGTTGAAATGTTGGGCGGTCGTGCCACGCCGGGCGTCGGTTTCGCCATGGGCGTCGAGCGTATCCTCGAAGTGATGCGTGAAATGGGTTACGAAAATAACGATCCCGATACCGAACTTTATGTGATGCACTCCGGTGGCGATTCTCAGCTCTACGCCATGAACTTGGGTGAAATCATGCGTGATGCCGGTTACGACGTTATCGTTCATGCCGGTTCCGGTAGCTTCAAGTCTCAAATGAAGAAGGCTGACGCCAGCGGTGCCACGTTCGCTTTGATTTGCGGTGAAGACGAAACGGCTAACCACAAGGTCACCGTCAAGCGCATGTTCGGTGAAGAGGGTGAGCGCTTCATGCAACAAGAAACGATCGCGTTGGAAGACGCCATTCGCTTCTTTGTCGATATCGACGATCTCGAAGTTGAGGAATAATCGCGATGGCATACGATTTACAAGAACAAGAGTCCTTAGACGAGTTAAAGGCGTGGTGGGACAAGTGGGGTACGCTCACGATGACGGCCGTGACGATCGTTTGTATCGGTTTTGCGGCTCATAACGGTTGGAAGTGGTATCAACGCTCTCAAGCCGCCGAAGCTGCTGTGGCTTACTCTTCGTTGCAAGACTCGATCATTCGTCGCGCCGACGTGGCCCAAATCGAAAACATTGCCGACAAGATGTTGGCCGATACGGGTAGCACGGTTTATGCGGCTTTGGGCGCTTTGAGTGCAGCCAAGCACATGGAATCGTTGGGCGATACGGCCAAGGCCGGCAAGTATTTGACGTGGGTGATCAATCAAAGCGATCGCAGCGAATACAACACGATTGCTCGCGTGCGTATGGCCGGTTTGATGATCGATCAAAAGCGCTTTGACGAGGCATTAAAGTTGTTAAACGATGCCAAGCCGGCAGCCAAGGAAGTGGCCATGGTCAAGGACCGTATGGGTGACATCTATTTTGCCAAGGGTGATGTGGCTAACGCTCGTGCCCAATGGGAAGCCGCGATGGCACAACCGATTGATCAAACGTTGGCCGGTTTTGTGAACTTGAAGCTTCAAGCGTTACCTGAAATTCAAAAGTAAGGGTTTTGATATATGAAAAAAGCTCTGTTGGCTCTTTCGAGCGCCGTGTTGTTAGCTGCTTGCAGCTCTCCGAGTTCTCAGATTCCGAAAGAACTTGAGAAGTACCACTCGATTGCTGAACCGGAAGTGGTTTGGAGTACGAGTGTCGGCGAAAGCTTGACGAATTTCTTGGTGCCCGCCGTTGTCGGTCAATCCGTTTATGTAGCCGGTGGCGATCAAGTGTATCGCTTGAATGCGGAAGACGGCGATGAAATCTGGAGCTTCGAAGTGGACGCTCCGATCTCTGCCGGTGTCGGTAGTGACGGTTATACGGTGGCCGTTGGGACGGAAAAGGGCGAGTTGGTGGTTTTGAATGCCGACGGTCAACGCCTCTGGTCTCAATTCATGACGAGCGAAATCGATGCCGTGCCGTTGGTCGGTAACGGTTTGGTGATCGTTCGTACGGCTGACACGCGTGTGACGGCATTCGATGCCGTGACCGGTGAACAACGCTGGCGCTATCAACGCCAAGCACCGTCCTTGACGGTGAAGAACGCTTCTCAAATGAAGTTCTTCGGTCCGATGATTTTGGTCGGTCAATCCAACGGTTTTATCTTGGGTCTCAATCCGCAAGGTCGCCCGATTTGGCAAGCTTTGATTTCCGAAGCTCGTGGTATTACGGAAGTCGAACGCTTGGTCGACATCTTGGGTGAGCCGATGGCCAATGGCGATTTGCTTTGTGCATCCGCTTTCCAAGGTCGCTTGGTTTGTATGGATAGCCAAAACGGTCAATTGCGTTGGACTCACGACGTGACGGCGATGACACCGCCGGTGGCTGACGATCGCTTTGTGTACGTCGGTAACACCGCCAGTGAAATTATCACTTTCGAACGTAATCGCGGTATTCCGGTGTGGCGTGCCGATACGTTTAAGTGGCGCGGTGTTCGTGCCATGTTGCCGTTTGCCGGTGTGTTGGCCGTGACGGACCAAGAAGGCTATGTCCACTTCGTGAATCCGGAAAGCGGTGAAGTGATCGGCCGTACGGATTTGGACGGCGCGATCGTTTCGACGCCTCAACCCTATGAACAAGGTGCAATCTTCCAAACTGAAGAAGGGGAAGTTGCTTACATTAAGGTGCGCTAACGATGTTACCTGTTGTTGCTTTAGTCGGTCGCCCCAATGTGGGTAAGTCGACCCTTTTTAACCGATTGACGCGTTCCCGTGACGCCTTGGTTGCAGACTTTCCGGGCTTGACCCGTGACCGCCAATACGGTGAAGGTCGCGTCGGTCCTCGTCCTTATATCGTGATTGATACGGGCGGTTTTGAACCCGTTAAGAGCCAAGGTATCGTCAAGGAAATGGCTAGCCAAGCCGAGCTTGCCATTGAAGAAGCCGATGTCGTGATTTTTGTCACCGATGCTCGTACCGGTTTGACCCCGCATGATCAACGCATCGCTCAACGTTTGCGCCGTGCCAATCGCCCGGTTATCTTGGCCGTCAACAAGGCTGAAGGTTTGGATGCGATTGTCGCAAGCGAATTCTATGAATTGTCGATGGGCGAGCCGCTTTTGATCTCCGCCTCTCACGGTCATGGCGTGCACGGTTTGATCGAATTGGCTTTGGGTAAGTGCCCGGAACAAGAAGATGAACCGGAAGAAGAACTTGAAGAAGGCAAGCTTCCGAAGGTGAAGGTGGCCGTTGCCGGTCGCCCGAACGCCGGTAAGAGCACGTTGATCAACGCTTTGCTCGGTGAAGAACGCTTGATCGCTTTCGATATGGCCGGTACCACCCGTGACGCCATTCGTGTGGACTTCGACTACGAAGGTCGTGATTATTGCTTGATTGATACGGCCGGTCTTCGTCGCAAGGGCAAGGTTTTTGAAGCCATCGAAAAGTTCTCCGTGGTGAAAACGTTGCAAGCCATTGCCGATGCCAACGTGGTGATTCTTGTGTTGGATGCCATCGAAGGGATCACGGAACATGACGCTCACATCGCCGGTTACGTGCTCGAGAGCGGTCGTGCTTTGGTCGTTGCCATCAATAAGTGGGAAATGCTCGATAGCTACGAACGTAGCCGCATCGATGAGGAATTGGAACACAAGCTCTACTTCTTGAATTGGGCTCGTCAAATCCGTATCTCCGCATTGAAGCGTAACGGTTTGAACCACTTGATGAAGGCGGTCTCGGATGCTCACGCCGCTGCCTTTACGAAGCTCTCCACGCCGAAGTTGACGCGCGCTTTGATTGAAGCCGTTGAACGTCAATCGCCTCCGCGTGTGAAGGGTATCCGTCCGAAGTTGCGTTATGCTCACCAAGGCGGTCAGAATCCCCCGGTGGTGGTTATCCACGGTAATGCTCTCCAAGCCGTGCCCGACAGTTATCGTCGCTACTTGGAAGGTTGGTTCCGTGATAAATTCGATTTGGCCGGTACGCCGTTGCGAATCGAATTCAAGATTAACCATAACCCCTATGTGGATAAGTAATTTTTTTGTGTACACTACGCACGTGTACTGATAGCCGGCGGGACTATTTTCCCGCCAACAACAAGAAGCGCGAATCAAAAGCGCTCAGAGGATAATAAAAATGACGAATAAAGGCCAACTCTTACAAGATCCGTTCTTGAACATCCTTCGTAAGGAACACATCCCTGTGTCCATCTACTTGGTGAACGGTATCAAGCTCCAAGGCCAAGTTGAATCTTTTGACCAATACGTTGTTCTTTTGCGCAACACGGTCACGCAAATGGTTTACAAGCATGCCATCAGCACGGTCGTTCCGACCAAGCCGGTGAACATGCCCAACATGATGCACGACGAAGAGTAATTCGTTGTCTCATTAGTTGAGTGAAAAGAGTGTGTCGGGCAGGGATGCGTTGACGCACTCTTTTGTCTTTTTACGAAAGAAATTTCATGACAGTTTTTCAAATCGATCAAGCCAAAGAAGTCTCACCGCGAGCTTATTTGGTTTGTGTCGCCACGGGGCGTGAGAGCCACCCGGATGCACCGGAAGAGTTAACCGAGCTCGTTCGAAGCGACGGCTTGGATCCCGTGGGTATGATGCTCGCTAAGCGCGATAAACCCGATCCAGCGACGTATTTAGGTAGCGGTAAGATCGAAGAGCTGAAGTTCGAAGTCGAAGAGTGTGCGGCCGGTCTGGTGGTGTTTGATGTGGCATTGACGGCTGCTCAACAACGTAACATCGAGCGCGCGGTCGGCGTGCCGATTCTGGATCGAACGCAGTTGATTTTGGAGATCTTTCAGCGCCGTGCACGCAGTAAAGAAGGTCGCTTGCAGGTGGAATTGGCTCGCCTTGAACACCTCTCCACGCGTTTGGTTCGCGGTTGGACTCACTTGGAACGTCAACGAGGTGGTTTGAGTAAAACGGGCGGCCCGGGTGAAAAGCAGATCGAATTGGACCGCCGTATGATCGGTGTTCGCATCAAACAGTTGCGCGAGCAGTTAAAGAAGCTTTCTCGCCAACGCGACACCCAAAGAAAGAGCCGTCATCGCGGTGAAATCGTCAGTTTGTCGATCGTGGGTTACACCAATGCCGGTAAATCCACCCTTTTCAATACGTTGACGAAATCGGCCGTTTATGCGGAAAACCAACTCTTTGCTACGCTTGATACGACAGCACGACGCTGCTACGTGGGTGACGGGGAGAGTGTGGTTTTAAGCGATACCGTGGGTTTCATTCGCGGCTTGCCTCACCAATTGGTCGAAGCCTTTAAATCGACGTTGGACGAAACGGTGCATGCCGATATCCTTTTGCATGTGGTGGATGCCTCGAGCATTGCCAAGGACGATCAAATCGTTGAAGTCAATAAGGTGTTGGCGGAAATCGATGCGCATGAGATTCCGGCGATTATCGTTTTGAACAAGATCGACCAAACGGATTTGGAACCGGAGATCCTTCGTAATGCGCACGGCGAAATCGAAGCCGTGCGTGTGTCGGCACTCAAAAATATCGGTTTGGATTTGCTTCGCGAAGCGATCCTTGAAAAGGCTCGTGAAATCAAGGAACAAAATAAGAGCGTTCCTCGTGAACCCGAACAGTGGGAATACGAAGTCGAGTAATAGCAAAAAGGGCACGAAAATCTCGTGCCCTTTTTGCTCAATTAGCGCTTAGTTTTGGAAAAACTTTTTGCGGAAGAGCTCAAGAGATTCCGCAGTCAAATGACCGTTAACCATCACGTCGTCTTCAACGAAGCGTTCACGTACTTGGAAAATGTCTTTGTCACCGCGACCGGAAAGATTGACGATCAACTTTTGTGGCTTGTCCGGATTTTCCTTCATCATTTTAAGCGCGTAGGCGAGCGCATGAGCGCTTTCCAAGGCGGGGATGATGCCTTCCTTCAACGACAAGAGCATAAAGGCTTCTAAGGCTTCTGCGTCGGTGACGCCGACGTATTGGGCACGACCGATCGATTGAAGGTAAGCATGTTGCGGACCCACGGATGGGAAATCCAAACCGGCTGCAATCGAATAAGACTCTTCGATTTCGCCCTTTTCGTTTTGCATATTGAGCGAATTGGCACCGAAGAAAACGCCTTCTTTACCGGTTTGAAGGGTGGCACCGTGCATCGGCGTATTCATACCGAGACCGGCCGGTTCGACCCCGATCAATTGAACCGTTTCTTCCGGGATGAAGTCATTGAATAGACCGATGGCATTGGAGCCGCCGCCCACGCAAGCGATGACGGCATCGGGCAATTCTTTTTCAAATTCTACGAATTGACGCTTGGCTTCTTCGCCAATGACCTTTTGGAATTCGCGCACAAGGGTCGGGAACGGGTGAGGACCGGCTGCCGTACCGATCATATAGTGCGTTGTTTCATGATTTTCAACCCAGTCTTTGAGGGCGGCATCGCACGCTTCTTTGAGTGTAGCGGAACCGTCCGTGACGGCACGAACTTCCGCTCCCATCAATTCCATTCGAAAGACGTTGGGCTTTTGTCGTTCGATGTCTTTTGCACCCATGTAAATCACGCATTCAAAACCCATTAAGGCGCAAGCCAATGCCGTCGCGACCCCATGTTGTCCGGCGCCCGTTTCAGCGATGATACGGGTCTTTTTCATGCGTTTGGCGAGCAGGGCTTGGCCCAAGACTTGATTGGTTTTATGAGCGCCGCCGTGCATCAAATCTTCGCGCTTGAGGTAAAGCGTGGTTTGCGTGCCTTGGGTTAAATTGCGGCAAAGCGTCAAGGGAGTGGGGCGCCCGCCGAAATTATTCAAAAGGTTCGTGAGTTCTTTTTGGAAAGCCGGATCGTTTTGTGCTTCAACAAAGGTGGCTTCCAATTCATCGAGTGCAGGCTTTAATGCGGGGTCTACGAATTGACCGCCGAATTGACCGAAGTAAGCGTTGAGTTTCGTCATGATGATCCGTCCAAAAAAATTAACCTTGGTCTGAAGCGGATCGTTGGTGAAGCTTGGTGGCGTTCAAAAGAAAACCCGCTTTAGACTTCGAAAGCGGGTAAAGAGTTTTCGTAGCAACAACAATCTACACACCCGCTTTATCGGATGCGCCAGCGCCAGCTGAAAAATTGGTGTTGTACGAAAAGGAGCATATCCCTGTCTCCAGAGAAACATAACTAGGAGAGATGACTATAGTATGACAGAATCGCTCGGTCGGTGCTTGAGTAATTCACGGATATATAAAGTCTTTTGCCTATTTTGTGAAAAAATAAACCCGACTCATCGAGTCGGGTTTAATGACTTCAATAGAAGTAGAGGATTACTTGCGTTCAGCGATCAACGTGAAGAAGCGCATTGCAACCTTGATGTGCTTTTCGATGGAGTTGATTTCCAAGTATTCCTTGTCGCAGTGCATGCCACCGCCGACAGGACCGAGACCGTCCAACGTCGGGACGCCCATACCGGCCGTCGTGTTACCGTCGGAAGCGCCACCGGCCTTCATCCAAGCAATGTCGTAACCTTCGAGACGAGCAGCTTCTTCGATGTCACCGGCCATAGCCTTGGTGGATTCGGACAACGGCATAGCAGCGTGGTGGTTGGCTTCAACGATTTCTTGCGTCACACCCGGAACCCATTCTTGCTTAGCGAGTTCCATGATCTTGGCATGGACTTCGTTGTAGTCTTCGTCTTGCCAGACGCGCAAGTCGATAGCGCACTTAGCGGAGTCAGAAACAACGTTAGCAACCGTACCACCGTGGATGAAACCCGGGTTGATCGTGATACCGCGATCCCAGTCGTGGAGTTCCTTCACAGCGAGCAAGAACTTCATCATAGCGAGGTTAGCGTCGCAACCGCGTTCCGGGTTGTTACCGGCGTGAGCGGAAACGCCATGGAACGTAGCGTTGTAAACGGAGGAACCCTTACGAGCGCAAACCAATTCACCGCCTTCACGAGCCGGTTCGAAGATCAAAGCGCGGTCAGACTTGGCAGCGCATTCTTCCAACCAGTGGTGGGAGCGAACGGAACCCGTTTCTTCGTCCGGGTTGAAAGCGACCAAGATAGCCAACTTGTCCAACGTTTCCTTCGGCAACTTCTTCAAAGCGTGGATAACCGTCATCAAACCGGCCTTGCAGTCCAAAACGCCCGGACCGTAAGCGCGGTCACCGTTGATCGTCATCGGACGTTCAGCAACCGTACCGGCTTGGAAAACCGTATCCAAGTGACCGTTGAGCATCACGTCAAAGCGTTCAGCACCCGGCTTGTTCGTAGCGTAAACGGCGGGGCCGACGTCGTCAGCCAAGTGCACCAATTCAGCCGTAAAGCCGATTTCTTCCAAGTGACGCACGAACGTTTGTGCAACCGTCTTCACGCCTTCGATGCAAGCCGTGCCGCAGTCAACGTTAACAACTTCTTTGAGGTCCTCGAGATATTGTTGAACCATTGGAGTATTCCTTTCAAAATTTGTTGAAAAACAACGTCTTTTGATCAAAACGTCAGTCTTAGAGATTGTAATGGATACCCACTAAAAAAGGGCATGAAAAAAGGGCTAAACCCTTAGGTTTAACCCTTTTATGAACGACTTAATCGCAACTAACGAATTAGCAGATGATGTTCATGATGAACATAGCGATGAAAGCGTTCAAGACGGAGATACCGAGCAAGACCGGGATCATGGAGCCGCGCGTACCGATAACGCCCAAGCAGCGACCCATGTATTGCAATTGGGAACCCATCAAGTAGATAGCCGGAGCCATCACAGCGCAGTCTTGGAGCGTGATGGCGCCTTGGTCAAACAAAGCACAAGCAACGCCAACACCGCCACCCATGGACATCCAACCAGCGACCAAAACGGCAGCTGCTTCACCCGGGAGGCCGAAGAGAGCCATCAACGGGGAGAAGAGATCACCAATAAGGGGAAGAGCACCAGAAACGTTCAAAGCGCGGATGATCACGAAGGCCATCAACACGTTCGGAATCGTGGAGTGCGTAGCAATGTTCCAACCTTGGATAGCGCCCTTGACGAAAACGTCGGTCACCATCGGCTTAGCATTTTCATGAGACATGTTTCAATTCCTCCAACGTATTAGGCAGCCTTCTTGGCGCGGAAGACCTTCAAGAAGCGGACGATGTTAGCACCGACCACCTTCATGACGAGCATCAAGCCCAAGCACAAGCCGATAGAAGCCGGAACCGTTTCACCGGTAGCGGACGTCAAGGAAAGGAGAACAACACCAGCGCCCATGAAGTTCGTGATTGCTGCGTCAGCAGACAATTGGAACATAGCGAAGATGTCGCCTTCGTCTTCGGTGATTTCACCAGCATCCAACAATTGACGCGTCAAAGCAGCGCCACCGTCGGTGGATTGCAAGGAAGCGATCAAAGCGAGGGAGCAGGAACCCGGAACGCCCATCAACGGACGGAGGATCGGGGTCAAGAGTTGGCGAGCAGCGCGCAAAGCACCGTAGTGGTCAAGAACCGTAACCATTGCCAAAGCAAACATCACGGTCGGGACCAAACCCAATGCGAAAGCGAAACCGTCGATAGCACCCGTACCGCCCTTACCGCGGAACGTCGTAGCAGCCGTCTTGACAGCTTCACCGTCGAACGTAACGCCGGAGATCAACTTACCGAAAGCACCGTTCAACGTGGAGAAGTCAAAAATGCCGTACCAGTGGTTAGCGCCGGCAAGCATGCCAGAGAAGAAAACGATAGCAAAGATCAAGGCGATATAACCGCCAATGCCAACCTTCTCTTCGGTTTTTACTTGTTCAGACATAGCAAAAATCCTCGTAAAAAACAAAAGAATCGCGATTTTTCCTAGAGGGAAAAAACACTTCCTCGCATATTACCCAATCCTATTAACATAGTCATAAGTGTAAACCCTTATTTCTAGGGATTCTCATTACCTACTTTCTTATTAAATAGGCAATTTCTTCTATAGATTGTGCTTCACAACGGTCGAATTGCAAAATTCTGTGAAAATTCAATCGATTTTTTTGTCAGTTTCGATACACTTTCGGCTACTACTTATATATAAGAAAAAAGCGTTGGATTCTCCCTTTCCAAGCGCTTTGTGAAACAGGAGTTGTGAATGTCTCTTAATGACCCTCAATGGGGCCGCGGTAATCCGCAAGACGACGAAAAGAAGAAAGACGCCGATTCCCGTCAAGATCCTCAAAACCATGCCAATGACCATCGTGACGACGATCGTCAAGCCAATCAGGATCGTGACCCGCGTCGTGATGACAAAGACGACCTCGATCGTCTTTGGGACGAATTCAATCGTGCTTTAGGCGGTATGCTCGGCCAACGTCCGGACATGGGCCGTAATCAAAATGCTCGCGATGATCGTGAACATGTTGACGATCGCCCCGCAAAAGACGTGTTTGCAGAAAAGGAACAAGAGTTCCGTCAACGCTTTGAATCCATGAAGCCTTCTTTTAAGACGCCGAAGGCCAATGGTAAGGGCGTTTTGTTTGCCACGATCGTTGCTTTGGGTGCATGGGCCGCTACCGGTTTTTACATCGTTCCTGAAGGTCAGTCCGGTATCGTGACGACGTTCGGTAAGTACACCGAAACGACGCAACCGGGTTTCCGTTGGCATCTTCCGTACCCGATTCAAGGGGTGGAAATCGTTGACGTGAGTTCCGTTCGTACCGCAGAGATCGGTACGGCCGGTCGTGTTGATCGCGAACGCGAAGCTTTGATGTTGACCGATGACGAAAACATCGTTGACGTTCGCTTTAACGTTCAATACCGCATCAAGCCGGGTGAAGGCGCAATGCAGTACCTCTTTAAGTCTCGCGAACCGAATACGGCCGTGACGCAAGCAGCTGAAAGTGCGATGCGTGAAGTGGTCGGTCGTAAGGCAATGGACAGCGTGCTTTTTGAAAGCAAGCAAGAAATTGCAGAAGACGTCAAGAAGTTGATGCAAGAGATGCTCGATCGCTATGAAACGGGTATCGAAGTGATGAGCGTGGCTATCCAAAACGCTCAACCGCCGCAACCGGTGCAAGCAGCCTTTAACGATGCCGTGAAGGCCGGTCAAGACCGCGAACGTCAAATCAACGAAGGTCAAGCTTACGCCAATGACGTGATCCCGAAGGCTCGCGGTATGGCTGCTCGTTTGTCTCAAGAAGCTGAAGGTTACAAGGCTCGTGTGGTCGAAACCGCTAAGGGTGACGCCGTTCGCTTCAAGCAAGTGCTCGCTCAATACCAAAAGGCGCCGGAAGTCACGCGTGATCGTATGTACATCGACACGATGCAACAAATCTTGGAAAACACGACCAAGGTCTATGTTGATACGAAGGACGGCAACAATTTGCTCTATTTGCCGTTTGATAAGTTGATGGATCAAAGTCGAGCCGGCGTGACGCCCGCTGCAACGGTTCCCGCACCGACGACGGTGACGAATGTGCCCGCTACGAACGTGAATACGGAAGTACAAGACACGCTCGACGCTCGTCAATTGTTGCGTAATCGCGGTCGCTAATCAGGTAGGAGAGAACAGTCATGAAAAAATTTACGACGCTTGCTCTTGCCGTGGTGGTGGCTTTGGGCGCAGCAAAAATGTGTTTGTACACCGTTGGCGAACGTGAACACGCTTTGGTGTTCGCTTTGGGTGAATTGAAGGAAGTGCAATCCGAACCGGGCCTTCATTTCAAGCTCCCGCCGCCTTTCCAAAACGTGGTTTATTTGGATAAGCGTATTTTGACGTTGGATACGCCGGTTGCCGACCTCGTTCAAACGAGTGAAAAGAAGAACCTTTTGATCGACTCTTTCGTGAAGTGGAAGATTTCCGATCCGCGCAAGTATTGGGTTTCTTTCCAAGGTAACGAGCGTGCTGCCAACGATCGTATTTCCGCCTTGTTGCGTGACGCATTGAACCAAACGGTCAATAAGCGTACGGTCAACGCCATCACGTCTCGTGAACGTGACCTTGCAATGACGGAAATCAAGACGGGCCTTCAACAACGCGTCAAGGACGTCGGTGTCGACATCGTTGACGTGCGTTTGAAGCGTGTGGACTTCA
Source organism: Burkholderiaceae bacterium (assembly GCA_017646335.1). Classification (GTDB taxonomy): domain Bacteria; phylum Pseudomonadota; class Gammaproteobacteria; order Burkholderiales; family Burkholderiaceae_F; genus Aphodousia. The sequence continues at coordinate 16,975 of JAGCMT010000052.1, read as the reverse complement.
CGCCGGAAATTTCCGAATCCGTCTATCGTCGTATGGAAGCCGAACGTAAGCGCGTGGCTTCTGAAGAACGTTCTACGGGTGCCGCAGAAGCAGAAAAGATCCGTGCCGATGCCGATCGTCAACGCGAAGTGATCTTGGCTCAAGCCTACAACCACGCTCAACAATTGAAGGGTGAAGGCGACGCTACCGCGAACGCCACGTACGCAGAAGCTTTCGGTCGCAATCCGGAATTCGCTCGTTTTTATCGTAACCTCGAAGCCTATCGTTCGAGCTTTGCCGGTAAGAGCGACGTGATGGTGATGGATCCGTCGGCCGACTTCTTTAAGTACATGAAAAAGCCCGAAGGTAAGTAATGACTTGGAAGGTCTGGATCCTTGCGATCGCACTGCTTTTCATCTTCGAGGGCCTCATTCCTTTTGTGGCCCCGAAGACATGGATCGAGTCGGTTCGTGAGGTCGGTAATAAAGCCAAACCCGAGGTCGTCCGAAAGATCGGTTTGATCCTCTTGATGATTGGTGTCGCCGTAATCTGGCTGGTCTCGATCTAAAGATTGATCGCGAAAAAATACAATGAGCCCCGTTGATTTTTAAGAGTCAACGGGGCTTTTTGTAAAGTCGAAAAAAAGCTGTACTCTTGACACAAATCGTGTTCGTGTAACTACCAAAAATAGGCAAAGTCAGCCATAATTAACAGGTCGTGTCCGCATGGACTTTTTGCGGACTTTTCAGGGATTCATGTTTTTTAGATTTGGGGATATCCAATGGCTAAAAATGTTGTTGTAGTGGGTGCCCAATGGGGTGACGAAGGTAAGGGCAAGGTCGTTGACTGGTTGACCGAACAAGTCGACGGTGTGGTTCGCTTCAATGGCGGTCACAATGCCGGTCACACCTTGGTGATCAACGGTAAGAAGACGGTTTTGCGTTTGATTCCGTCCGGTGTTATGCACCCGACGATGACGTGTTATTTGGGTAACGGCGTTGTCGTTAGCCCGCAAGCATTCTTTGGCGAATTGCAATCTTTGAGCGAAGCCGGTTGTGAAGCCGAGCATCGTATGCGTGTTTCCGGTAACGCCGCTTTGGTGATGCCGTACCACGTTGCGCTTGACCACGCTCGTGAAGCCGCTGCCGGTTCCAAGAAGATCGGTACGACGGGTCGCGGTATCGGTCCGACGTATGAAGACAAGGTTGCTCGTCGCGGTGTTCGTGTGTCTGACCTCTTGGACGAAGCTCGCTTCTCCGAACGCGTTCGCGATGCCATGGATCTTCACAATTTCGTTTTGACGAAGCATTTGGGCGCTCAAGCGCTTGATGTCAATGAAGTGATCGACGGTACGCTCGCTTATGCCGATCGCATTCGCCCGATGATCACGGACGTGTCTTACACGCTCAACAAGTTGATGGCTGAAGGCAAGCGCTTCCTCTTCGAAGGTGCACAAGGTTGCATGCTCGACATCGACCACGGTACGTATCCGTATGTGACGAGCTCTAACGTCGTTGCCGGTGCAGTTTGCTCCGGTGCCGGTGTCGGTGCACGTGATGTCGGTTATGTCTTGGGTATCACGAAGGCTTATTGCACGCGCGTTGGCGAAGGTCCGTTCCCGACCGAACTCGACAACGAAATCGGTCAATACATGCGTGACAAGGGTGGTGAATACGGTGCTGTGACGGGTCGTCCGCGTCGTTGCGGTTGGTTCGACGGTGCTGCAATGCGTCGCGCTGTTCAAACGAACGGTTTGAGTGCATTGGCCGTGATGAAGTTGGACGTTTTGGATGGTATGGACACGGTTCGCTTGGGCGTTGGCTACAAGTACAACGGCGAAGAAATCGAAGTGATGCCGTACGGTGCCGATGCTTGCGCGAAGTGCGAAGTCATCTATGAAGATTTCCCGGGTTGGAAGGAAAACACGTTCGGCGTGACGAAGTGGGAAGATTTGCCCGAAACCGCTAAGCGTTATCTCGCTCGTTTGTCCGAAGTGGCCGGTTGCCCGATCGCCGTGGTTTCCACGGGTCCGGATCGCTCTCAAACGATCCTCTTGGACAACCCCTTTGCTTGATAATTAAATCATCAGGACTCAAAGAGGCGAACCTTGTCGGTTCGCCTTTTCGTGAATAAGCTATGAAACATTTACGCGTTAATGACCAAGAATACAATGACATGATCGAGCGCTTGATCCTCAAGGTAGCCGATGATGGTTATGAATTCGATTCGCTTTTGTGTTTGGCTCGCGGTGGTATGCGCATCGGCGATCTTTTCTCTCGCGTCCACAATGTGCCGTTGGCCGTGATGGCCACGAGCTCTTATCGTGAAGAAGCCGGTCGTGTGCAAGGCGACTTGGACATCGCCGCTTTTATCACGAAGACCGGCGGTGAGATTGCCGGCAAGCTCTTGTTGGTCGATGATATGGTCGATTCCGGCAAGACGATCGTTAAGGTGGTCGAGCATTTGAAGAAGGCTTATCCGGCCGTGACGGACGTTCGTGTTGCCGTGCTTTGGTGGAAGAGCCATTCGGTCTTCAAACCCGATTATCACATCGATTATTTGGAAGACAATCCTTGGATTCATCAACCGTTTGAAATCTACGACGATTTAGGCATCGCCGATCTTCGCAAGAAACGCGGTGAATGATCTCAACGATGACCACCTCTTTGTGAGGTGGTTTTCGTTTGAGGATGTCGCCCATGGCTTGTCTTTGCTCCTCGCTAGTTTTACAATGGGGCAACTTTTTCGATATTTCAGGTGTTTGTAATGGACGCTATCAATGCTTGGTTTACGACTTTCATTGCTAAAGTAGACCTTTTATATTTGACCGACGTGATCGGTATCATCGCTTTCGCTTTCGCCGGTGTGTTGATCGGCGTACGTATGAAGGTTGACCCGGTCGGTATTTTCGTGTTGGCATTCTCCACGGCTTTCGGTGGTGGGATCTTCCGTGACTTGATGATCGACCGTCGTCCGATGTACTGGATCGCTAACCAAGAACTCGTTTGGTTGGTGCTCTTTATCGCCATCTTTACGCCGATGCTTTTCCGCTTCTACAAGAAGCACCTCACGTACGACCTCTTCGTTTGGAGTGACGCCATCGGTTTGGGCTTCTTTGCGGCCGTCGGTACGCACTTGGGTATTCAATTGGGTGTTCCGTCCCTTTCGAGTGTGATTTGCGGTGTGGCAACCGGTGTGTTCGGTGGTTTGTGCCGTGACACGTTCTTGAACGTGAAGCCGGGCGTGATCTATGACCACCAACCCTATGCTTCTGTGGCGTTCGTCGGTAGCTTCTTGTACGTGTTCATGGTGGAAATGGGTATCGATGCCACCGTGTCCATTTGGGTGTCTTCGATCTTTATCGTGGCGCTTCGTATGTGGTGTTACTACAAGGATTGGCGCATTGCTTACCACGATCAGTTCTACAAGGAAGATCATTCGCCTGAAACGGAACGTGACCGTGCTCAAGGTAAGTAATTCGGTTTGCTAAGTAAAAAGACTTCGTGGGTCATGCCTTCGAAGTCTTTTTCTTTAGGTAAAAAGAACATCGCCGTTGAGAAGATTCCACGGCGATGTTCGTTTTTGTCGGTCAAAGGCTAATTAGCAAGCATCTTTGTGCATGTCTTGCAAGGCGTAGACTTGTGCGTCTTTCATATGACGGATGCCTTCCACGGCGGCACAACCGCCGGCAATCGTCGTATGGTAAGTGACGCGACTGGCCAAAGCCGCCATACGAATGTCACGCGCATCATTCATTTCTCCGCGTACTTCGTTACTTGTTGTCACGACCAATTGGATCTCTTGATTTTTGATCATATCGATCACATTGGGGCGACCGTCACTGACTTTCTTGACGCGTTTGCATTCGATGCCCGCTGCGGCAAAAGCCGCTGCCGTGCCGCGCGTGGCGACGATCTTGTAGCCCGATTGCTCGAACTTGGCAGCCGCCACAATGGCCTTGAGCTTATCTTCATCACGAACCGAGAAGAAGACCGTGCCGGTTTCGGGTAACGTATCGCCTGCCGCCATTTGGCTCTTAAAGAGTGCTTCACCAAAGGTGCGTCCCACGCCCATCACTTCGCCCGTGGAGCGCATTTCCGGCCCTAAGACCGGGTCGACGCCCAAGAACTTCGTAAAGGGGAAGACAGCTTCCTTGACGCAGATTTGTTTGGGTTGAACTTCCACGTTGACTTCTTGGTCAGCAAGGGTTTGACCCACCATGCAACGAGCGGCAATCTTTGCTAACGGAACCCCCGTAGCCTTGGAGACGAAGGGGACCGTGCGGCTTGCGCGCGGGTTGACTTCCAAGACATAGATCACGGGCTCCTCCGTGACGGCGCCTTGAATGGCAAATTGCACGTTCATCAAGCCCACGACGCCCAACGCTTTGGCCATGAGTGCCGTTTGGCGTTTGACTTCATCCAAAATGTCCTGACGAAGACTGTACGGGGGCAACGAACAAGCGGAGTCACCGGAGTGAACGCCGGCGGCTTCAATGTGTTGCATGAGCCCACCGATTTGAACCTCGGTGCCATCACAAATGGCGTCGACGTCCATTTCGATTGCATCGTCTAAGAACCGATCCAGAAGGACGGGGCTATCGTTACTGACGACAATGGCTTCATGCATGTAGCGTTGAAGTTCCTTGGCGTTATGCACGATGTCCATTGCACGACCACCCAAAACGTAGCTCGGACGAACCACGAGCGGATAGCCGATTTCTTCGGCCAAACGAAGAGCATCTTCTTCAGTGCGAGCCGTACGATTGGGCGGTTGACGAAGGCCCAAATCATTGATGAGTTTTTGGAAGCGTTCACGGTCTTCAGCGCAGTCGATCGCATCGGGCGTCGTGCCCACGATCGGGATGCCGGCCGCTTCCAAAGCGCGACAAATCTTCAACGGTGTTTGACCGCCGTATTGAACGATGACGCCTTCGGGTTTTTCAATGTGGCAAATTTCCAAAACGTCTTCGAGCGTGACGGGTTCGAAATAGAGTCGATCGGACGTGTCGTAATCGGTCGAGACTGTTTCAGGGTTACAGTTGATCATGATCGTTTCGTAACCGTCTTCACGCATCGCCATCGCTGCATGCACACAGCAGTAATCGAATTCGATCCCTTGACCGATTCGGTTCGGACCGCCGCCCAGCACAACGATTTTCTTTTTATCCGTCGGACGGGCTTCGCATTCGTTTTGATACGTCGAATAAAAGTATGCTTGCGGGGTTTCGTGACGACCGCCACAGGTGTCGACGCGCTTGTAGACCGGGCGAATATCCATCTCTTGACGAAGACCGCGCACGGCCTCTTCTTGTACGCCAAGAAGGGTAGCCAAGCGCTTATCCGAGAAGCCTTTCTTTTTCAGGAAAAGCATTTCCTCTTCGGTGATGGTTTCAAAGTCACTATCTTGAACACGCTTTTCGATTTCAACCAATTCACGGATTTGGGCAAGGAACCACGGATCGATCGCGGTGATTTCACTCAATTCCTGATCGCTCATGCCCTGACGCATCGCATCGGCCAAATAAAAGAGGCGTTCGGCACCGGGTTCGGAGATCTCACGAATGATTTTCTCGAGATCGTTGGAAATCGGAGTTAAACCGTCTTTGCCGGTTTCCAAACCACGAAGGGCTTTTTGTAACGATTCTTGGAAAGTCGAACCGATGGCCATAACTTCGCCGACGGACTTCATTTGTGTCGTTAAACGATCGTTGGCTTGCGGGAATTTTTCAAAGGCAAAGCGAGGCACCTTGGTGACGACGTAGTCGACCGTGGGTTCGACGGCGGCCGACAGGGCGCCACCCGTCATGTCGTTTTGCAATTCGTCGAGAGTGTAGCCGACGGCCAATTTGGTCGAAATTTTGGCGATCGGAAAGCCCGTTGCTTTGGAAGCCAATGCCGAAGAGCGTGACACGCGGGGATTCATTTCGATGACAACCAAGCGACCGTTTTCCGGATTGATGGCAAATTGCACGTTACTGCCGCCCGCCGCTACACCGATTTCTCGGATCACGGCAAAGGTTGCGTCGCGAACTTTTTCGTATTCGCGTGCCGTCAAGGTTTGTGCCGGCGCGACGGTAATCGAGTCGCCCGTATGGATACCCATCGGATCCAAGTTTTCGATCGAACAGATAATGATGCAGTGATCGTTCTTGTCACGAATCACTTCCATCTCGATTTCTTTCCAACCGAGAAGCGATTCTTCGATCAAGAGTTCATGAGTGGGCGAAAGAATCAGACCGCGATTGCAAATCTCGATGAATTCTTCCATGTTGAAAGCAACGCCACCGCCCGTGCCGCCCAAGGTGAAGGAGGGGCGGATCACTGTCGGGAAGCCCATTTCTTTTTGAAGCGCCAAGGCTTCATCCATGTTATAGGCAATGCCGGAGCGGGGATTCTCAAGGCCGATTTTAGCCATGGCTTCTTTGAAGCGTTGACGATCTTCCGCTTTGTCGATGGCATCGGGCGAGGCACCGATCAATTCGACGCCGTATTGGGCCAAGATGCCCGAATTTTCCAATTCAAGAGCCAAATTCAAGGCGGTTTGGCCGCCCATAGTCGGCAAAATGGCATCGGGGCGTTCTTTATCGATGATGCGCTCGACCACTTTGCTGTTTAAGGGCTCAATGTAGGTGACATCGGCCGTATCCGGGTCGGTCATGATCGTGGCCGGGTTGGAGTTGACCAAGATGACGCGGTAACCCTCTTCACGTAATGCTTTACAAGCTTGAGCGCCGGAGTAGTCGAATTCACAAGCCTGACCGATAACGATCGGACCGGCACCGAGGATCATGACGGATTGAATATCTGTGCGTTTAGGCATGATGCTTTCACTATCAAAGGGTTACGAAAGGTCGATCACTTGCGTGGCCATGTGGGCTTTCTGAAGTGCTTCTTCAGTCAGCTCGCCTTCGGTGGAGAGGATCGTAGCGACCATCGGACCATGGTCTCGCAAATGACGAACCAATTGGCGGGTGTCGATGTCGGCGATGCCGACCACGCCCGCATTTTTCAAAAAAGCGTTCAAGCTGTCAGTGGCTCGGAAGTTACTGACGACGGGGGTTTCCGTACGAATCACGATGCCGGCGGCTTGCACAAGATCGCTCGTGTTATCGTCATTGTTGACACCGACATTGCCGATGTGCGGATAAGCAAAGGCAACGATTTGTCCGCTATGGGCGATGTTTGTCAACGTTTCCTGATACCCCATGACATCGGTGTTGTAAACGATCGGTGTGGTGACCGAACCGATTTCTCCAATGCCGTGACCGAAGAAGGTCGTTCCGTCGGCTAAAACCAAGACGGCATGCGGGCGTTTGTCTTGAATGATCGAACTCAACTTAGTCTCCAATTCTCAGATGATCGACAGGGACACTGATAGGTCGTTTGAGTAAAAAATTTTTCAAAAATTATAGGTCGGGGAATTTGCCGACAAAATTTATCCCTTAAGCATTTTTGCCTAACAATGCTCGAGAAAAATGATTTTTTTGTTTTCGGCTAAGGCAATGCTCATAGACGATTGTTTTTATGTGAACAAACGCTTCGAAATTGTCGAGAAAACGCAGAGAGAAAGTCGCTTTCTGCTAAAATTCATCAGTTAATTTTTGGCTGATTTTTCAAGCCTTTTAGACTATTTTTACCAAAGGATGCCCCCGTGCGTTTACGCCAGATTCGTATCAGCGGCTTTAAATCGTTTGCCGATTTGACGACGATCGATATCCCGTCTTCGATCATTGGGATCGTCGGTCCGAACGGTTGCGGTAAATCCAACGTGATTGAGGCCGTTCGTTGGGCATTGGGTGAGGGAAAAGCGTCGGATCTTCGCTGCAAGAGCATGAGCGAATTGATCTTTGCCGGTAGTGACACGCGCAAACAAGCCGGTCGCGCCATGGTCGAATTGGTGTTTGATAATTCGGACCACAGTTTGAGCGGTCCTTGGGGCGCTTACTCTGAAATTTCCGTCAAGCGATTGTTGACTCGTGACAATACGAGTTCTTATCTCATCAACAATCAACAAGTCCGCGCGACCGACGTTCGTGAACTTTTTATGGGAACCGGTCTGGGTGCCAATTCCTATGCCATCATCAGTCAGGGGATGGTGACGGAATTTGCCAAGGATACGCCTGAAAAACGTCGTGAATACTTGGAAGAAGCCGCGGGCGTTTCCAAATACAAAAAGCGCCGTCGTGAAGCCGAAAGCAATTTGGCTCGCACGCGTGCCAATCTCGAACGAGTGAGCGACCTTCAAATCACGCGTCGCGAAGGCATCAAGCGTCTTGAAGCCGAGGCGGAAGTCGCTCGTCGTTATCAAGCATTGCAAGCCGAGCGTACCGCACAAGAAACCCTTTGGTGGTTCGTGCAGTGTGTGGACTCTCAAGACAATATCGATCGTATCAACACACAAGTGGCCGAAGCCGAAGCCAAGGCCAATCAATTCGATCGAGAATTACGTCAAACGGTCGAAAACCTTGAGTCGCTTCGCAAACAATTAAGCGATGCCAACATTACGGTTTTGGGTCGTACCCAAAGTTTGGCGGCGATCGATCGTGATATTTCGGCGGTTGAAGGCAACATTCGTTCCATCATCGAGCGTCGTGCGCTCATGCAAGCTCAGATTGAAAGCTACAAGTCCTTGGTCGCCACGCGTGACGATGAAGCGCACAATCAACGCTTGCGCATGGCAAAGATGCGTCGAGAACTTGAAGAAAAGGAAGAGTTGATCGCCACGGCCGACGAGCGTCAAGCGCAATTGGAAGAAATCATCGAAATGGCCGAAAGCGAAGCGGAAACGCTACGTTTAAAGAGCGATGCTGCGCAAGCTCGAGCCGCCCAAATTGAAAAAGACTCCACGTTATTGTCTTCCGAGATTGCACGGTTGGCGAAGTCCAAAGACGATCTACGTGCCCGCATCGATCGTTTCAAGCGCGAATTGGCACAAGCCGATGCGCCTGACGAAGCGCATTACTTGGAATTGAAAGAAGAAGCCAGTGCCTTGGAAGCCGAATTGGAAGAGTGCTTGGCTGAGCGAGAAGAAGCGCAGGCACAGTTGGAGGAATCCAATGAAGCATTGACTGCGTCTCAAGCCGCACTTCGATTGGAAGAACAAAAGCACGCCAAAACGACCGCTCGTCTTTTGGCTTTGCGAGATTTGGAAGAAAAAGCCGTTGCCGGTGACAAATTAACGGGTTGGCTTGATAAGCAAGGTTTGGGAAGCCTTCAAAAGTTGTTTGAACTTTTGGATGTCGAGCCTCAATGGGCACGTGCCGTTGAAGCGGTGCTTCGTGAACGCGTCAATGCCTTGGGCATTTCTCGTTTGTCGATGGCCGGTGCTTTTTCGCTCGTACCGCCTCCGGTGAAGTTGACGTTCTATTCCAACGCACTCGCTCCGAAGGCCCTGGACGTGCCGACGGGCTTGGTGGCCTTGTCTGAGAAAGTACGTTTTGATGTCTTTAACGACAACATTGAGCCCGTGGTTTCTCAATGGTTGTACGGTTTTGCCGTGATCGATTCCGTACAAGAGGCTTTGAAGTCCGTCGATCAACTGCCTGACGGATGGCGTTATGTGACCCCAGAAGGTCATGTGCTCGATCGCGTGAGTATCAATTTCTGGGCCGACGATGATCAATCGGGTCATTTGGCTCGTCGTGCCGAATTGCATCAATTGCAAGAAGCCGAAGAGGCCGAGCGTCGTCGTTTGGAAGTCTTACATGAGGAAGTCGGTAACCATCGATTGAAGGTGACGTACGCCTCTGAGACCGTTCGCCAGTGCTCGACGCAATGCGATGCGCTTCGTACTCAGACTTCCAAGATTGCGGTTGAAGTGACGCGACTTCAGGCTGCCATTGATGCGTTTAAACGCCGTAGTGACGAATTGGGTCAATGGCTCGAGGAAACGCAGGTCCAATACGAAGACGTTCAAATCGCGCTCGAAGAGGCCGATGAACGCTTTGGTGAGATGGATGAAAATTTGGCTCGATTGCAAGATGAGGCGCAAGAAGCCAAGCTCGCATGGGAAGTGAAGGCTGAAGCTCTTCGCCAAGCCGAACAGAATTTGAATGTGTTCAATTACACGCAACGTGAAATCGCACTGACGATCAAAACGTTGACGGAACGTCTTCAAGAAGCGCAACGCGCCGAGTTGGTCGCTCAAAGCGAACACGAAGAGATGCAAAAGAAGCTTGAGCAAATTACCGCCGAGCTTCAAGCGTTGGATGAAAATTCCGAGCGTGAAGGATTGGCTCGATTGTTAACGACTCGCGATGAGGCGCAAGCGGCGTTGCTTGCGGCTCAAGAAGCGCTAACTCTGATTGAGCGTCAAGAAGGGGAGCTGGAAGCCCAACGCCAGGCCATTGAGGAAGGTAAGCGTGCCGAGCAACATCGTATGGGTGACTTCATCACGCGTCGACAACAATTTGAAGTCCAATTGGCGACTGTCAAAACGCGTCTCGATGAGATGATGTACGATGAAGGGGAATTGCGCGAGCGCTACGAATTGGAGCGCCCGAAGCCTTCGGCTTTGCGTGCGGAGGTCGAACGTTTGGCTCGAGCCATGGCCGCGTTAGGTGCGGTCAATCATGCGGCGCTGGAGCAACTCACGATCGAAAAACGTGAAGTGGAACGCATCGATGCCGAAGTTGAGGATCTTCAAAAGGCGATCCAAACGATTGAGGCGGCCATTACGCGCATCGATAGTGAAACCCGCTCGCTTTTGATGGATACCTACAACCGTGTCAACAAGGCTTTCAACGACATGTTTGTGAAGCTTTTTGGCGGCGGTCAGGCTCGTTTGGAGATGACGAGCGATGATGTGCTTGAGGCGGGGCTTGAGATGTACGCCAATCCCCCGGGTAAGCACAATCACTCCATCCGTCAACTCTCCGGCGGCGAGTTGGCTTTGACGGCGACGGCATTGGTGTTTGCGTTCTTTACGCTCAACCCGGCACCGTTCTGTTTACTTGACGAAGTCGATGCACCGCTTGACGAAGCCAATCAGGCACGTCTGGCGGGTCTTATCGGATCGATGAGCGCCAATACACAATTTATGATGATTACGCACCATCGTGTGACGATGGAACACACCAACCAGATGATCGGTGTGACCATGAAGGAACGCGGGGTGTCTCGAGTGGTTTCGGTGGACTTTAAAGAAGCTGCTCAATACGTACAAAAGGCTTGAGTCTTAGGGGATAACGAATGAACGACATCGTTTTGATTTTAGTGGCCATCGCCGCCATCGTTTTGGTGGGTCTTTTTGTGTGGAATCACACGCAGACCAACAAGGGTGAAAAGGCTCAGGCACCGGGTTTGAGTAAAGTATCGACGAAAAAGCTCTATGACAATATTCAGTCGATGATCAAGCCTCAGTCTCAACCGACGGAGGCAAACGCCCGTATCGGTCTTGTCGATGAAAAGCAAGAAAAGCTTCAAGAAGCGGTCGTGATGACGGCGCCTGAAGTCAAAGAAGAGGTTGTCCAACCCGCTCCCGCTCAAGCACCGGTTGAAGAAAAGCCGGTTGAGCCTGTCGTTCAAAAGCCCGAATCCGTGGCTCCGGTTGTCCAGTTTGCCGCTCCCAAAGCGGAACCTGTGGCTAAGCCTGTCGAAGCACCGAAGCCTGAGCAAGAAGTGTTGCCGTTTGTCGCCATGAATGACGATGAAGAAAAAGAAGACGAGGAAGTCGTTGCGCCGACGCCGGTGATTCCGAAAGAAGGCTTGAAGACGTTTGAAGTCGATCCTTTGATGGAAACGGTGGGGATGATTCATGCCACGAAGCCGATTTTGGGTTCTTTGATGTTGGAAATGGCCAACAACCTCAAAAAACTCGGTTTGCCCATTCGCGTCTACGTTCGTCGTGCTGACAATAAGCGTTGGTATGCCCCGTCCAATGAAGGGATGTATACCGAAATGGCCGTGGTACTCTTGCTTGCCAATCGTTTGATGGTGATCGATGAAATGGACGCCAGCCGTTTTGCGATGGGTATCCAACAAGTGGGTATCGCTTTGGAAGCCGATAGTGAATCCGAATCCACGATGTCGATCATGGAACGTGCCCGTGAGCTTCATGAAAACGTGAAGCGTTTGGACGTTCAATTGTCGGTCGTTTTGTCCGCTCGTTCGGCTGTGAAATCCACGGCTGTGAATGAAGCGGCTCGTTTGGCCGGTTTTACCCAACTCAATAGTACCCGTTACGTTTTCGGTAGTGCCAAGCAAATCGGCGAAGCCACGATTTTCTTGCGCCATGACGAATTTGACGTCCGCTACTTGTACTTGTTGTTGGATGCGCCGTTGGCTGTCCCGAACAACAAGCCCTTGCATCAATTCTTTAGCGTAGCCAATGATCTGTGCTCTCGCTTGGATATGGAATTGCAAGACTCGAAGGGTACGCCGATCAATACGGCAGCCGCTCAAATGATCTTCCGCCAATTGGCCGATTACTACAGCCAAATGCAGGCGGCGAAGATCGAACCGGGTAGCCAACAAGCTCGCGTGCTTTTCACCCGCGAAGGCTGATCGAAGACAATTGAAAGGCGACTTCGGTCGCCTTTTTTGACCAAAAAGCAATCACGATGTCGAACATTGAAAACATGACGATGGATCTCTTTGCCGAACCCGTAACGGGTCCTTCGGTCGATGTCATCGAACAGGTGCGAAACTATCGCGACCTTCTGAATCTTTGGAATTACGAGTATTACGTATTGGATACGCCGAGCGTGCCCGATGCGGAATACGATCGTGTGTTTCAAGCGTTGGTGGCGATTGAAAACGAATTTCCGCAATTGAAAACACCGGACTCTCCCACGCAACGCGTCGGGGGAGAAGCTCGAAGCGACTTGGAAAAAATCACGCATGCCGTTCCGATGCTTTCCATCCATACGGAAACGGATTTTTCTCGTGGCGGGGCTCAAGCCTTTGACGAGCGCGTTCGTAAAGCCATGGGTTGGACGGAGTCCATGAGTGCCGTTCAATACTGTGCCGAATTGAAGTTTGACGGTTTGGCCATCAATCTTCGCTATGTCGACGGTGTTTTGGTGTCGGCGGCCACTCGAGGCGATGGTTTGGTGGGCGAAGACGTCACGGCCAATGTGCGAACGATCCGCTCGATTCCGCTTCGCTTGCAAGGCGTTTATCCGCCCGTTTTAGAAGTGCGCGGCGAAGTCATCATGCACAAGAAGGATTTCGAGCGCATCAATGAGGAGCAACGAGCCAAAGATTTAAAGACGTTTGTTAATCCTCGCAATGCGGCGGCGGGTTTCTTGCGCCAATTGGATCCCAAGGTCACGGCGAAGCGTCGGTTGTCGTTTTATGCGTATGGTGTCGGGGAAGTCGAGGGCGAAGCGTTGGCTACGACTCATGCCGGTATTTTGGATCGCTTGCAAGGCTTGGGTTTCCCGGTTGCGAAAGAGCGTCGAGTTGTTGACGGTTGGGAGGCATTGGCCGATTTTCATGAATGGGGAGCAGAAATTCGTGAAACGCTTCCCTTTGAAATTGACGGGGTCGTTTACAAGGTCAATAGCCTTGCCGAGCAAGCCTCGTTGGGTTTCATTTCGCGCGAGCCGCGTTGGGCATGTGCTCACAAGTATCCGCCGCAAGAAGCGGTGACCGTGGTTGAAGCGATCGATATTCAAGTGGGGCGTACGGGGAAATTGACCCCGGTCGCTCGATTGCGTCCTGTTTTTGTGGGTGGGGTAACGATTGCCAATGCAACGCTTCACAACGAAGATTTCATTGGCGAATTGGGCTTGATGATCGGTGACTCGGTGGTCGTTCGCCGTGCCGGTGACGTGATTCCCGAAGTGGTTCGCGTGCTGCCGGAGCGCCGTCCGGAGCACGTTGAAGCGTTTGTCATGCCTGACGTGTGCCCTGTGTGCGGCTCCGAGACCTTCCGAGATGAAGAAGATAAAGATACCCGATGCACGGGAGGACTTTTCTGCCCTGCACAACGCAAGCAAGCACTTGTGCACTTTGCTTCTCGTTTGGCTTTGAATATTGACGGCATGGGCGAGAAGGTCGTTGACGCGTTATTGAATGCGGATTTGGTTAAGACGCCGGCCGATCTTTATCAACTGTTGCCCTTGGAAATCATGTCGCTTGAGCGTTTTGGCGAAAAAAGTGCCATGAATTTGATCGAAGCGATTGAAAAGAGTCGTCAAACGACCTTGAATCGTTTCATTTATGCTTTGGGCATTCGCCACGTCGGAGAAAGTACGGCCCGTGATTTGGCCATGCATTTCCGTTCGATCGACGCGATTCAAAAGGCTACGATCGAAGAGCTTTTGATGGTCAGAGACGTGGGCGAAGTGATTGCCGAATCGATTCGTCACTTCTTTGATCAAGCGCACAACTTGGAAGTGATTGATTCGTTGATCGCCAGCGGTGTGGCTTGGCCCGAACCCGAGGCCATTGCCACCGATAATGAAGTGGCCGGTAAGACGTTTGTGTTGACGGGGACGTTACCGACGCTGTCTCGTGAAGAGGCCAAGGCCATGCTTTTAGCCAAGGGTGCGAAAGTGGCCGGAAGCGTCAGCAAGAAGACGAACTATGTGGTGGCGGGCGAAGCCGCCGGCAGTAAACTTGAAAAAGCCCAATCGCTTGGTGTTCAAGTGATTGATGAGCAAGCAATGAAGAAATTGTTGGGAGTCGATTGATGATCGGTTTAATCGTTGGTAGTGGTTTTAATGACTTTCCGTTGGAACAAAGTCGCACCCAAGTGATCGACACGGCTTACGGTGAGGCCGAAGTCGTGATCGGGTTGTTGGACAATACGCGCGTGGCGTCGATTTATCGACATGGTGCTGACCATCGTTATGCTCCGCACATGGTGCCCTCGCGCGCACAAATTGCGGCGTTGAAAGAATTGTGTGTGAAAGCGGTGATTGCAACGGCGACGGTGGGCGGTCTTTCGGCCGATAATGAACCGGGTCATTTGACGGTGCCCGATCAAATCATCGATTACACGTCGGGGCGCGAGAATACCTTTTGGGATGCGGCACATCCGACGCCGATTCACGTGGACTTTACCGAGCCCTTTGATGCGAAGGTGCGCGAGGCCCTTTTAGAAGCGGGTAAAGAAGCGAAAGTCTATCTTTTCAATCGGGGTACCTATGCTTGTACGCAAGGCCCGCGTTTGGAAACGGCCGCCGAGATTCGTCGTTTGATCATGGACGGTTGCGACATGGTCGGTATGACGGCCATGCCCGAGGCAGGACTGGCACGAGAAGCCGGTTTGCCGTATGCCTTGTTGTGCGGTAGTGTGAATTGGGGTGCCGGCCTGGCCGATAAGGCCTTGGATTTTGAACAAATCCAATTGGTGATGCAACAGGTGGCCGGTCACATGAAAAATGTGATCATTCCGGCCATCCATGCATTGGATCAGTAACCGATCAAACGGTCGGTGTAAGGACCTCTAAGAGGTCCTTTTCCAATTCGACGGTTTGCGTGATATCACCGAGAATCGGACCGTCGATCAAGAAAACGTCTTCCACGCGCTCGCCCATCGTCATAATCTTGGCCGTTTGCAAATTGATGCCGTAACGATTGAGAACTTGAGCGATATCGTAGAGCAAACCGATGCGGTCCGTACAGGTGACGGAAAGAATGTAGCGTTGACCGGAATCGTCGGCCACGATTCGCACGAGCGGTCGAATCGGGAACATACGAGAGCGACGAGACAAGCGTGTCGGTCGGGTTTTCGGTAACGGTTGCGGGTTATTGAGCCAATCCGTTAAACCTTCTTCGACTTCTTGAATCAGCGCTTCCGGATCGCGATCACCGTTATCGCTCACGATAAAGGTATTGAGTGCCTTTTCGTCCTGTGTCGTGTAGATGCGAGCATCCATCACGCTAAAGCGTTTCTTTTGTAAGAACGCCAAGATGCGAGCAAAAAGTAACGGTTGGTCGGGCACATAAACCAAAACTTCCAAACCGCCTTCTTTTTTCAACGGTCGTGCACGAACGACCGCGCCGTCTTCGTTCATATGATTGTGTAATTCGATCGTCTGCCAGGCAATGGCATCGGAAGAATTACGCAAGAAGTGGACCAAAGACAGTCGTCGCCAGAATTTTTGGCAAGCTCGTTCACTGACGCCGGCGGCAAGAATCTTTTCTTTGGCTTCATTTTGACGCTCTTGCATCCAGTCGTCCGTGTCGGTTTCAAGCATTTCTTTATCTTGAACCAAGGGGAGCGTTTGGCGATAGAGTTCTTCCAAGAGTTGGGCTTTCCAGTTATTCCAAACCTTGGGGCTCGTGGCGCGAATGTCACAGACCGTGAGCAAATAAAGGGCATTGAGTCGCTTTTCCGTGCCGACGCGTTGAGCAAATTCCTTGATGACTTCCGGGTCGGAGATGTCCTTCTTTTGAGCCACCAAGCTCATCGTCAAATGCTCTCGCACCAAAAACGTCACAAAATCGGTTTCTTTGTGCGACAGACCGAAATGTTCGCAGTATTCGCGAACGATTTCTGCCCCCACTTCTTCGTGGTTTCCG
Source organism: Burkholderiaceae bacterium (assembly GCA_017646335.1). Lineage (GTDB taxonomy): Bacteria > Pseudomonadota > Gammaproteobacteria > Burkholderiales > Burkholderiaceae_F > Aphodousia. Next base: position 518 of record JAGCMT010000052.1, on the reverse strand, counting down.
CCTCGACCCTTACCGATATCATGGAAAAGCGCCGCTAAAACCAAACGCCAATTCTTCGGCAACGTTTGCATCAAGCGGGTACAAAGCGGGTATTCGTGCGCGTATTCACTACGGGTAAAGTAGCGGATATTTCGCACGACACGCATCGTGTGTTGATCGACCGTGTAAGCATGGAAAAGGTCATGCTGCATTTGGCCCACGATGTGTTGGAAAGCGGGGATGAAAAGCCCCAAGATGCCCCATTGGTTCAAGTCCAAGAGCGCGTGGCTGACGCCATGCTTCATCTTGATGATTTCCATGAAGGTCGCTTTATTCTTCGGATCTTCACGGTATTGGGCATTGACTAATTTGCGAGCATGCCACAATGCACGCAAAAAACGTGAACCCAAGCGCTTTAACGTGGGCGTGCTCTCGAGAATATAGAAGCCTCGCAAAATGGCGTTCGGGTCGCGTTTGAAGGCGAGCGAATCGGTGATGTCGAGCGTGTAGCCGTAACTGATGAACGTTTCATCGATGGG
>JAGCMT010000009.1 GCA_017646335.1 Burkholderiaceae bacterium | reverse complement strand
CCGCGGGTATTACCTTGATTTTTGTGGGTCACGTCACCAAAGACGGGGCTTTGGCCGGTCCTCGAGTGTTGGAACACATCGTGGATACGGTCCTTTATTTTGAAGGCGACACGCACTCCAACTTCCGTTTGATCCGTGCCTTTAAGAATCGTTTCGGGGCGGTCAATGAGTTGGGTGTGTTTGCCATGACCGATCGCGGTCTTCGAGGCGTTTCGAACCCGTCGGCCATTTTCTTGTCCGAGCACAAGGGCAATGTCCCGGGCTCCGTGGTGATGGTCACGCAAGAAGGGACGCGACCCTTGTTGGTCGAGATCCAAGCGCTCGTTGACATGACGCATTTGCCGAGTCCCAAGCGCTTGAGCGTGGGGCTTGATCAACAGCGTCTTTCGATGCTTTTGGCCGTTTTGCACCGTCATGCGGGCTTAGCTTGCTTTGATCAAGACGTGTTTGTGAATGCCGTGGGTGGCGTCAAAATCACGGAACCGGCGGCTGACTTGGCCGTTTTGTTGGCGATTCAATCCTCGATGCGCAATCGTGCGCTCTCCGAAGGTTTGGTCGTCTTCGGCGAAGTGGGGTTGGCTGGCGAAATCCGACCGGCTCCTCGCGGTCAAGAGCGTTTGAAAGAAGCCGCGAAATTAGGTTTTGCCAAAGCCATTATTCCGCGAGCCAACGCGCCCAAGCAACCCATTGAAGGGTTGGAAGTGATTGCGGTGGATCGATTGACGGATGCCTTGGCGGCCGCCTTCGATTAAGTAAAGAATTTTTGAAAGTAAGGGGAATAGACCAATGAAAATTACGAAGATTTTGGCTGCTGAAGCCACGCCTGCCAAAGTGATTTTGGAACGTGCCGCTCACGTGGCTTTGACGACGGCTGAGCGTAAGCACTTGCCCGCCACGATCACGGTCGGTGACGTGGTTTATGAAGTGGAAGTCGAACAAGATCGTGCTTTGCAAGTCGGTGAAGTCTTGATCGACGAAGCCGGTCAATTCCTCGTGATCGACCCGGCCGTTGAAAACGTCTTGAAGATCCACGGTGACCAAGAATTGGTGGCCGAAGCCGCTTTGGCCTTGCTCAATCGCGGTATCCCGGTCGCTCAAGCCGACAATGCTTTCATGGTGTTGAATGACCCGGCCATTGCTAAGGTCTTGACGATGATCGGCTTGGAATACGAAGTGCTCGATACGGTCTTTGATCCGATCCGTCCGCCCAAGCGTCACGGCGGTTGCGGCTGTGGCGGTCACGGCCACGGTCATGGCGAAGGTTGCGGTTGCGGCGGTCACGGCCATCACCATCACGAACACGGTGAAGGTTGCGGCTGCGGTGGTCACGGCCATCATCACGAACACGGCGAAGGCTGCGGTTGCGGCGGTCACGGCCATCACCATCATGAACACGGTGAAGGTTGCGGCTGTGGCGGTCATGGCCACCACCATCACGAACATGGCGAAGGTTGCGGTTGCGGCGGTCACGGTCATCATCACCACGACCATGAGCACGGTGAAGAGTGCGGTTGCGGTTGTGGCGGCCATCATGACCACCACCATCATCACCATCACTAATTGCTGAACCAATAAAGGGGAGAGGGCCATTGAGCCCTCTCTTTGCATAGCATGAATAACGTCGAAACCGTTAAAGCCTATTTAAACAGTGTGGGCTTAGGCGATCACTATTTGGAATTTGCGGGTTCTAGCGCCACAGTAGAGTTGGCTGCCGAGCAATTGGGGTGCGAGCCCGATCGCATCGCTAAGACCATTGCCTGTATTAAGAAAGAGGGTGGCGCTTACATCATTGTTGCCAAGGGTACGGCTCGCATTGATAACGGGAAATTCAAACGCACGTTCGGTGAAAAACCGCATTTTGTGCCCGCCGACCTGTTACCCGAATTGGTGGGTCATCCGATGGGCGGCGTTTGTCCTTTCGTGGTCAAAGACGGGTGTGAGGTCTATTTGGATGAAAGCTTGAAGGCCTTTGATGTGGTCTATCCGGCTGCCGGAGCTCACAACAATGCCGTTCGATTAACGATTGAAGAGTTGGAACGCATTACGACCGATCGTTGGGTCGACGTGACGAAGTAGTCTTCTTTTCTATCGTAATTCGTTCAATTGCCTGCCAAAATCAACTTCTTTTACCTGTCGTAATAGGTATTGCCTATAGGCTAGGGGGCTTTTAGGGAAACTTAAAGAGCGCCGTCTTATAATTAGCAGATTCGTTGTGGAAACATTATTGGCCTCATGTCAGATACCATTCGTCCCGATCATTTGCCTGAAGATGTCAAGCGAGTCTGTGACCTTTACGATGTCAAAATCGACACCTATTACGACTCCAGTTTTGACAGAGAATTCGAAGAGCGCCTCAAAGAAGTTCCGCTTTTGAAGGAAGTCGCCGACTATTTGGCGAAAAACGAAGGGAAGTCTCAATGAAAGTCATCGTCATTCAAGGATTGAAAAGCGGTGTTGGGGTGAGTTTTGTCGCCGCCAACGTTGCTTATCGTCTCTCGATGACGAACGTGCGCGTCTTAGTCGTCAATGCCCGGTCGAGTCACTATCCTTTAGAGAGCTACTTTAATTTGCCGTCCGATTTAACGGACGGTTGGATGAGCTCGTCTGAAGTCTCGCTTTTGGATAGCCGTTATCGATACAACGATCTTTTGGATATCTTGCCTTCGGGTCTCGAGGGTTCTGAAAACGACGGGCAGCGACGCGTCCGCACGTTGATCGCACAGGCTCGTCGCGAGTACGACTTTTGTGTCGTCGATGCCGGCGTGATCGATTCCGATTGGGCCAAAGCGTATGCTGATTCTGCCGATTTGACCATTGACGTGATGGAACCCGAGGCCGGATGTTTGATGCGTTTGGTGCATCGAAACCGTTTTTCCGACAACGAGTATCTGATGTTCAATAAGGTTTGGCCCATGAGCCGAACCCATAGCGATGTTTCGACTTTGATCCGTCGTCACCAAGCCTTTGCCGATCGGTTGATTACGCATTCCGTTCCTTATGATGAATATGCGCTTCAATCGAGCCTTTACAAACAACCGATCACGCAAACCATGTTGTTTACGCAAAGTGCCGAACAGCTCAATCATTTGACGACTTGGATCAAACTACAATTGTTGACTTAAAAGCATGCTGTTTTGGGATCTCGTTTGCGAGATTGGTAAATACTGTCGTCAACGTTGGTTACTCTGGCGAAAAGGTTCGCTGGGGGTCTCTCGTCTTGTCCTCAATTTCTTTTTGACGGTTCTCGGATGGTTCTTTTTGCCTTTGGAAAACGAGCGTTTTCGCCGTATCCGTGAACAAAAATCTTATTATTATCCCCATATCGATTTTGATCGTTTGCGCCCGTTGGATATCGTGCGTCTGGCTATCCAAACGGTGTTTTTGATTTTCTATATCCCGAAATCCGAACGATCGGCTTCCTTTGCTTCCTCGTTGATCCTTCGCATTCGATCATTTTTCTTGAAAGTCGAAAGCGTCCTCTTTAATCCCTTTGTGTCCTTTGGGCAGTGGTATACCGATCGTTATACCCGTCGATTGCAAGATATCAGTGAGAATAATAAGACTTATTTGCCCGCGCGCCTGAAAATCGTCACGCTCCTATTATTAGTGATCGCTGCAGCGGCACTTTGCGCTCTTTGCGTCACGCAACCCTTTGATATCGCTAACCAAATCATTTTCTTGTCGGTGATGTGGATTTTGGCGATCATTCTTAAACGGATTCGCAGTCACCTCACGGTGATGTTGCTTTTTGTCATTTCCACCATTGTGTCGAGCCGTTATCTTTGGTGGCGATACTCTTCGACCTTAAATGACGATACGGGACTCTCGCTTTTCTTGAGTCTCTTGCTCGTTTTGTCCGAAACGTACTCCTACGTCGTCATGGTCTTGAGTTATTTCCAAATCTGTTGGGTTTTGGATCGAAAGCCTTATCCGTTGCCTGAGGATCGTTCGCTTTGGCCTCACGTGGATATTTTCATTCCGTCTTATAATGAGCCGCTTGAAGTGGTCAAGCCCACCGTGTACGGTGCCATGGACATGGACTGGCCGGTCGAGAAATTGCATGTCTATATTTTGGATGACGGCAACCGCGATGACTTTAAAGCTTTTGCCGAAGAAGTGGGGGTTGGCTACATTCGTCGTGAGAAGCACAATCACGCCAAGGCCGGCAACATCAATCATGCGATGACCAAAACCCACGGTGAGTTTATTGCCATCTTTGACTGTGACCACGTCCCGACGCGCTCGTTCTTGCAAATGACGATGGGTTGGTTCGTCAAGGACGGAAAGATCGCTTTGGTGCAAACGCCGCATCACTTCTATTCCGAGGATCCGTTCGAGCGCAATCTCCCGGAAGCCAAGTCGATGCCCTTTGAAAATGCGCTTTTCCACGACTACATCCAAAAGGGCAATGACACGTGGAATGCCACGATGTTCTGTGGGTCTTGTGCCATTATGCGTCGCGTGGCTTTGGAAGAAATCGGGGGCATTGCCGTGGAAACGGTGACCGAAGACGCCCATACCTCACTTCGTTTGAATCGTCGCGGTTGGACGAGTGCCTTCATTGCCATTCCGTTGGCTGCCGGTCTTTCGACCGAGTCGCTTTCCGCGCACATCGGTCAACGTATCCGTTGGGCTCGAGGGATGGTGCAGATTTTCCGTTTGGACTGTCCCTTGATCGGTAAGGGATTGAGTTTGCCGCAACGCCTGTGTTTCATGAATGCCATGATTCACTTTTTACACGGCTTGCCTCGCATCGTTTTCTTGTTGGCCCCGTTACCGTACATGTTTGCCGACATCTACGTGATCATGGCCACGGCGCCCGCGATTTTTGCTTTCGTGCTCCCGCACATGGTTCACTCAACGCTCACCAACCAAGTGATGCATCGAGGCTATCGCTATCCCTTCTTAGGGGCCGTCTACGAGACGGTGCTGTCGTGGTACATCTTTTTACCCACGTTGGTCGCCTTGATCATGCCGCACAAAGGCAAATTCAACGTGACGGTGAAGGGCGGTACGATTGAAAAACGGTTTTTGGATTGGCAAATCTCAACCCCGTATCTCATTTTGATCGGCTTAAACGTTTTAGGCTTGATCGTCGGGATCACTCGTACCATGTTGGGCAACCGTCCCGATTGGGAATACCTCACCTTGGTGATCAACATGGGTTGGATTTTCTATAACTTGGTGATTTTGGGTGCCTCGATGGCGGTGGCCGTGGAATCGATCCAAGCCCGTAAGTACCCGCGCGTGCGCGTGGCGATTCCCGTGTCAATCGTGAGCGCCGGCGGTCATCAATTGCGGGCGATGTTGGACGACTATTCGCAAAAGGGTGCGAGCGTTCGTTTGGATTCGGCTTTCGCCGACGGTGTTTTTAATACGGGCGAGACGGTTCATTTGGTTTTTGACTACAACGGTCTCAAGCGTGCTTTCCCGGCCATTATTCGACGAGTCGGTCGTGGTGGCGTCTTGGGTTTGGAAATGATGGCGATGAGCTGGCGTGAAGAACGCGATTTCAACCGTTGCACCTTCTGTCGAACCGACACGTGGAGTTTGGAAAATCGCAACGGCTCCGACGTTCCTTTATGGACCGGTTTTATGACGATCGTACGTTTGGGGGTATTGGGTTATCGATCGATGATCGAATTCTCTCCGAAACGTTTACGCGGATTTTTTACAATGTTAGCGGCAGGTTTGAACTGGTTGTTGAGTTTTTGGCCGCGCGTCCCCAATGACGCCAATCAAACCAGAGGATAATTTTTATGAGTGGTTCTAAGAAAATCAAAACTTGGCTCACGGCGATCTCGTTGGCTGTGGTGGCTGCCTCGACGGTGGCCGCTCCGGTCGAGCGTTTTCAAATCAGTGAAGCCGAGCCGACTTATCGAAAGAACATCGTACCTTCTCAGGCGAAGAATTTTGCGCTTCCGCAACTGATCCCCGGCGGTCGCGGTGGGGATTTGCGCATGACGGGCACGAACAACCGTCACTATTTCAATTTCACCGTTCGCCGTGACGAAATCGTCTCGGATGCCTCGTTGATTTTGAATTACACGCCGTCGCCTTCGCTCATCCCGGTTTGGTCGCAGTTGAACGTTTACTTGAACGGTCAGGTCCAACAATCGATCTCGATCGAAAAAGACGAAGTCGGTAAGCATGTCACCAAGCGAGTCGAGTTGAATCCGAAAATGATCAAGGATTCCAACCAAATCGAACTCGAATTTGTCGGCACGTATACCCAAGTGTGCGGTTCACCTTTGAGCGATACGTTGTGGCTTTCGTTGGACGAAGAAAGCTTCTTAAACTTAAACGTTCAAAAGATTCGCGTTGCCAACGAGCTCTCCTTCTTCCCGTTACCGTTTGTCGACACGAATGCTTACCGTGAGACGGTTTTACCGTTCGTGTTCCCGAAGAGCCCGGACAATGACGGCAAACAAGCCGCCGGCGTTTTGGCCTCTTGGTTCGGTGCCAAGAGCGCTTGGCGCGGCAGTCACTTCCCGGTCTATTACGATCAATTGCCGGGTGAAGGCCACTTTGTCGTCTTCTTAACGAACGACGAGCGTCCGAACTTTTTGAAGGACTTCCCCAAGGTCGACGGTCCCCAAGTGACCATCATGGATGCGCCCTATAGCCTCTATGCGAAGATGCTCGTTGTCGCAGGCCGCCACACGGACGACCTTTTGTTGGCCGCGCGTGCGATTGCGAGCGGTCACAGCATGATGGCGGGCGATACGGCCAAAATCCACGGCTTCCAAGAGTTGGCACCGCGCCAACCCTATGATGCGCCCAATTGGATCGACACGAGCCGCATTACGTACTTCCATGATTTGATCGAATACTCGGGCCAATTAAGTAGCAAAGGTCATCAACCCAAGCCCGTGCATTTGAGCTTGAATTTGCCGCCCGATCTTTTCATGTTCAATAAGTCGTACATCGACTTGGATTTGCGTTATCGCTACACGAAACCCAGCCAAGGCGTACCCTCGCAGATGCGCTTGTTGGTCAACGATCAGTTGATCGACTCTTATGACTTGGATCCGAACAAGGATCAAAGCGGGTTGGTGGCGCATTTGCCGGCCGTCAATAGCCTCAAGGATCTCTTAAATGTCCGTTCGATCCCGACCTTGGTGTTGACTGACAACAACACGCTTACGTTTGACTTCCAGTACAGCATGTCTTATTCGGGTGGCAATGCCGACAATTGTCAAACGATTACGTTGATTCCGAATCAGGTCAATGTCGATCCGGCCTCAAGCATCGACTTCACGGGCCTTTATCACTTTACCGAATTGCCGGATTTGCGCATGTTTGCTCGAAGCGGTTTCCCGTTTAGCAAATACGCCGACCTTTCTGAAACGACGGTCGTGATGGAAAAAGACAGTCCGGCTGAACACGTCACGACCCTGTTAAATACCTTGGGTCGAATCGGCGCACATACCGGTTTGGCTGCGATCAACGTTCAAGTGACCGATCAGCATGACGCCAAGACCCTTTCCGATCGTGAAATTTTGGTGATCGGCGCGTTGCCCGCGGCCATCACGGAGGTCAACGGTGAGAACGTTCATGCGCTTTTAACGAATGCCCGTCGTGAGTTGAACACGCCTTTCAATAGCGATCGCAGTCTTGTAAACGGCGCTCGAACCGAAGCGCAAACCTTCACGCTCGTTGAAAGTCGAGGCGGTTTAGGCGCGGTCGTTGCCTTTGAATCGCCTTTTACCGAAAAGCGTAGCGTCGTTGCCATGCTCTCGGACGGTGACTCGGGTTCACGAATGCTTAACGACACGATCCGTGCGCCGGGGTTGTTTACCCAAATGAAGGGCTCGGTGAGTATCGTTCGTGAAGGGGTTTTGAACTCTTTTAATGTCGGTGAGACCTATCATGTCGGTCATTTGCCGTGGTATCAACGCGTGTGGTTTGCCATGCTTGAGCGTCCGCTCTTGTTGGTTTTAAGTGCGATTATCTGTGCCTTGTTGATCGGCTCGGCCATCTACGGGATGATGCGCTTGCGTATCAAGATGCGAGGTCAATGATGAAAAAATTACTTCTGACAGCATTGATCGGCTTGGGTCTTGGTGCTCAAGCTCAAGCCTGGGATCAGTGGGAAGCTTTCAAACAAACGAGCATCGAGTCGGCTCGCGTCATCGACCATAGCGATTCTCGTTTGATTACCACGTCCGAAGGTCAATCGTATGCACTCTTTTTTGCCTTGGTTGCCAACGACCGTGTTGCATTTGATGAGATCCTTCAATGGACGGAAAAGAATTTGAGTGCGGGCTCTTTGGAGAAAACGGCACCGGCTTGGCTTTGGGGTAAGGATGTCAAGAAGGGGCGCGTCACTTGGAAGGTACTCGACGTCAATAACGCCGTCGATTCCGACATGTGGATCGCTTATTCGTTATTGGAAGCCGGCCGACTTTGGAATCGTCCGGATTACACGGCCAAAGCCCATGGGATGTTGAAGGCACTTCAATCGCAGATTCGTTATATCCGCAACTTGGGTCATGTGCTTTTGCCGGGTCGCTACGGTTTTGAAAATGAGACCGAAATCATTTTGAACCCGAGCTACTATCCGCTCTTTATTTTGAAGCGATTTGCGCTCGAAGATGCTTCGTGGAGCAAAGTTTATGACGGTTCGCTTCGTGTGATTTTACGATCTTCGCCCGACGGTTTTGTTCCCGATTGGGTGCGATTCGATCGCGAAGGCAATTTGATTTTGGGTAAGGAAAGCATCGGCAGCTATAACGCGATTCGCACGTATTTGTGGGCTTCGATGCTCTCGCAGCGTGATCCCTCTTACGAGTTGCTCAAGCGCCATTTCGAAAACATGATCGAAGCCACGAAGCGCTTACACATGCCGCCTGAGCGAGTCGATTTACAAACGCTTCAAATCAATGGCACGGGCCCCGACGGGTTCGGTGCTTGTATGCTTGCGTATTTGGGAGCCGATCGAAGCGCTTCCTTGATTCGTACGGTTCTCAATCAACGCGAACTGTTGAAAGACGCCTACTACGGCAACGTGTTGACCCTTTTCGGATTGGGATTCGATCGTAAGCATTTTGCTTTCTGTCCTGACGGTCATTTGGTTTTGGAGTAACGCTTGATGGCTAAACGGTTGACGGCCCTGGCTTTGGCGATGATGCTAGGCACTTCGATGAGTGCCTCGGCAGCCGTGGGCGTGGTCGCCGAACCGTGGTTACTCGATCAAATGCTTCAAGCGCGAGAAGCGGGCAATCGTCACGTGGAAGCCGATGCGCTCAGTCGCTTGATGATGATGGATTCCGACAACGCGGATTACCAATTGCACTGGTTGCGGATGCAATTGGAAGAGACGATTCGTGAGAAGTCGGCGATCGAAGCGATGATCCAACGGATGTGCCAAAACGAATCCGCTTGGGGTTGTCGTCAAGCCCGATTGATGATGGCCAATGATTCCGTCCAACGTCGTCAGGCGCTCGCTCGCGTGAAGCTTTTAGAGACGGCGGGCCAATACGCCATGGCGCTTGAAGCGATGGATGCGGCTTTCGGCGGTGTTCCGCAAGAGGTCGGTCAACGACTCTATTACTACCAATTGATGTTGAAGGTCAAGGGGCGCGTGCGCCAAGCCGAAGACGGGTTGAAGGCATTGTTGAAAGCCAACCCTGAAGCGAACCTCTTGGCGCGTCAATTACACAAAGTCTTGGACGATGGCAAGATCGACCGTTTAAGTGACTTCGGTCTTGAGCATGTTTATTCGTCGGGCAAACGCGGTCAAGCGATTAGCGCATTGAAAGAAGCGTTGAAGTTGGCGCCGGACGATCCTCGCGCGCAACGATGGCGCCATGCGCTGCAAGAAGGGGAATTCTGGTATGCGCTTGATCGAGGCGATGCCGCTCTCGAATTGGGTCGCTACGATCGTGCCATGGCGCTTTACCGCCAAGCGCTTACCTTTGATGACAAGAGTCCCTATCCTTACATGGGGTTGGCTCAAGTCGCTCAAGAGCGTGCCCAATGGGACGTAGCGATTCGTTATACGGAAATCGCTTTAAGTCACGCCTCGCGTGAAAACCCGTCGGAAGTGGCTCGTATTCGCCAAAAACTTCATAACGTACGCATTCGACCGACGATCGAAAAGGCACGCGCCTTAGCTGACAATCAAGAGTTTGCCGAAGCTTTGCGTGTGATCGATTCGGTGAAGACCGATGATGCCTATCACCTTTGGCTTAAAGCTCAGTGGGCAGAACTCGCCGGCGATCGCACTCGAGCGATGACGGAGTGGCGTCGTCTCTTTAAAGTCAAGAGCTATCGTCAAGAAGCTCGCATTGCCGTGGCCCGATTGTTGATTGAAGAGGGCAATAACCAGGAAGCTCGACGCCTCCTGGCAGACGTCACGCGTCCTCGCCAAACGCTCTCGATTAGCGAAGTCCGTGAGGTGGCGCTCCTTTATCAAACGCTCGGTATGAAGGACGAGGCAAAGGCCCTTCTCTCGCGCTACGCCAAGACGCGTAGCTTGTCGGGCAACGCCTTGGAGATGGCCTCGCTTAAACACGATCTGGCTCGCCTTTTTGCCGAATCTGGTAACAGCGCCGTCGCATTGGATCATTATCGCCAAGCCTTTGTCGACGCCAAACTCGTCGCCGGCGATCCGGCGGACGATGAAACGTTTACTCGCGCCATGCGAACGCCCGATCACGAAGAGCCGTGGGATCGTCAATCGTTGCGAACGGAGGCTGCCGACCTTTATCAAAAGGACAACGTTTGGGTGACCACGGCGGTCAAATACGACCGTGATTCGGGTACGCCCGGCTATTCCGATATGAGCACGACCGTGGGAATGGTCGAACTCAATACGCGCCTTGCGGGGGGTGTCTTGACGCTTCGAGGCGAAACCGTCCGCATGGACGTCGGTGACTTGCCCAAGAATCCCAACGGGATGAAATTTGGTATCTGTTATAGCGCTTCGTGCGACAAAGGAACCAACCCGAGCGAAACCGGTCACGCCATGGCGATTGCTTGGCAAGGCGATCATTGGGGTTTTGATATCGGAACGACCCCTCAAGGTTTTGAATATGTTGATTGGGTCGGCGGACTCGAATGGGATTTCGACATGGGGGACGTCGGGGCATCGATCGAGGTTTATCGTCGAGCCAAGGATTCCTCCTTGTTAGCCTTGGGCGGCCAACGTGACCCGGCAACCGGGGTCACTTGGGGCGGCGTGCGTCGAACCGGTGCTGCGCTTAATCTGAGCTACGATTTGGGTGGCGCTCACGGCTTGTGGTCAAAATTCTCCTACGAGTCGATCGAAGGCGATCGTGTTGAAGACAACCGCGCTTGGCAGTGGATGGGCGGCTACTATCACCGTTTGATCGCTCGTCCCAATCGCGAAACGCGGATCGGTACCTCGATGATGTACTGGTCTTTCGATCGTGATTTAAGTGGTTATACCTTCGGTCAGGGTGGTTACTATTCACCGCAAACGTACGTCTCAGCAAGCTTGATGGCATTGGATCGCGGTCGTAAGGCCGATTGGTCTTGGGAGGTACAAGGCCGTTTGGGTTTGGCTTATGCCAAGACCGACGATTCACCCCTTTATCCTTTGGGGATGCCTAAAACGGCAACGGGAATAAATGATCCGTATGCCATCGAAAAGGGTGAAAGTGGCGTGAGCCTCAGTTATTCGATTTACGGCGTTGTTGAACGACGCCTCAATGAGCATTGGGTATTGGGTTTGACGGCGGGGGCCTCCAAGAGTGAAGGCTACGAGCCGCATTACGCCATGCTTTATTTACGTTATTCGATCAAGGATTGGCAAGGGGAT
>JAGCMT010000051.1 GCA_017646335.1 Burkholderiaceae bacterium | reverse complement strand
CTTGTACCACAAGCTCAAGAGGATGACAGGACCGAAGGCACCACCGAAGCCTGCCCAAGCATAGCTCACCAAGCTCAACACGCGGCTGGCCGGGTCCATGGCGATTATGATGGCAAACAACGCAATGCCCAAGACCATCAAGCGACCCACCCAAACGAGTTCCTTCGTGGAGGCTTGCGGACGGAAGTAGGCGCGATAGAGGTCTTCCGTTAACGTGGAAGAGCACACCAACAATTGGCAAGACAAGGTACTCATCACGGCAGCCAAAATGGCGGACATCAAAATACCGGCGATCCAAGGATTAAAGAGCACTTGGGAGAGCACGATGAACACGCGTTCGGGGTTTTGAACGACGAGCGTGGCTTGATTGATGTGTTCGGCAAAGTAAGCGCTGCCGAAGAAGCCCACGCAGATGGCACCGCCCAAGCAGAACACCATCCAAAGCGTTGCCGCGCGGCAAGCACCGGGGATGACGCTGATGGACTTCGTGGCCATGAAGCGAACGAGGATGTGCGGTTGACCGCAGTAACCCAAACCCCAAGCCATCAAGGAGGCAACACCGACCAAGGTTTGGTTCTTGGTAAGTTCAAGCATCGAAGGATCGATCGTGTGGATCTTTTCGATCGTGGCCGTCCAACCGCCCAAGTCATACATCACGGCAAAAGGCGTCACGATCAAGGCCACACACATCATGGCGGCTTGGATCGTGTCGGTCCAGCTCACAGCCAAGAAGCCGCCCACGAAGACGTAGGTGATCGTGGCAGCAGCGCCCAACCAAAGGGCGGTGGTGTAGTCGAGATTGAAGGTGTTTTCGAACAAACGAGCACCGGCCACCATGCCGCTAGCCGAATAAATCGTAAAGAAAATCAAAATCACGATCGCGCAGACAATGCTCAAGAGTCGTTGCTTGTCTTCAAAGCGATGCGTGAGGTAGTCGGGCAAAGTCAATGCATTACGGCACTTTTCCGTGTAGACGCGCAAACGAGCGGCTACCAAGCGCCAGTTCAAATACGAACCGATCAAAAGACCGATCGCCAACCAACTCTCCGAGATACCGCTCAAGAACACGGCACCCGGCAAGCCCATGAGCAACCACCCGCTCATGTCGCTAGCGCCAACAGAAAGGGCAGTCACCAATCCGCCGAGGCTGCGACCACCCAAGATGTAGTCGTTGAAGTCTCGCGTGTAATGCCATGCGATAAAGCCGATGACGATCATCAAGAGCAAATAACCGCAGAACGTGATTGCAGTGGGATTCGTAATAAACATATTTTTCTTTCTTTTAAATGGTTTCGTTCGGGATTTCAGTCCGTATTGAAGGTGGTTATTTTTCTCAGACTGAAAACAAAGAAGGGCACCGCCCGTCGATGCCCTACCCTAATTGCCGTTACCTTAGATCGTTAAATGCGTTTGTTTCAGACGTCACTTAACGGAGCATCGTTCTAAGGAACGGTGCTCTGGGCACGGTCGTGCGCAAACCGAAGCGAGGAGACGGTATTGACGCAAAGCGCAAGACACGGCAAAGCCCATGACGGCGAGCGTCACGGCTTGTGCAAGCATCATGTTCATTAAAGATTGCGTCATTATCGTTACCAAAAAAATGTTGTATTTTGAGTCTATGGAAAAAGCGAAATCTTGTCACTACTCGTTCTAGGACAGATTACTTATAGACACTACAAAGGGCATCTTTTTGAAGATGCCCTTTGAGTATTTTACCCTAGTTGATCAAGGCTTTATTCAGCCTTTTTCGTATGCACTTGGATCAAGGGCGTTTCATCCAAGGGCGGCAAGACCTTCTTCGGGCGACCCGGATAGATGACCGGAGCCCAAGACACGGGCTTGACCAATTCCGGGCGGGTTTGAACGACTTCAAGACCGTTCTTAGCCAATTGTTCTTCAAGGCCTTCGGTGAGCTTGGCGATGGCGTCGTAAGCGACTTCCGTCGTAGCTTGTTCTTCAACCGTTTCAGCGGCAACTTCGACCTTTTCTTCAGCGATCGGTTCAGCGATCACTTCAGCCGGTTCTTCAGCCTTGACTTCCACCGTTTCAACCGGGGCTTGAGCCGTCTCGACAACCACTTCCTCAGCCTTTGCTTCGACCGTTTCTTCAGCGACCGGTTCTTCGGTACGCGGACGGGCGTGAGCGATCTTGCTTTCGGTGTTGACGTGGATCTTTGCCAAGTCGATTTCTTCGGCAGCCACTTCAGCCTTGGCCGGCTCTTCAGCCATCAATTCTTCTTGCGGCACCATCGGAGCACGGCTCATTTCTTCGGCTTCCACTTCCGGCGGAACACCGCGACGACGGCGCGGAGCACCTTCTTCACCGTTACGACGACGGCGACGCGGACGACGTTCTTCTTGAACCGGTTGTTCTTGCGTTTGAGCGGCTTCAGCCGGGACTTCAACCTTTTCCTTCGTTTCGATCGTGTCGGTTGCGAAGTTGAAATCGGCTTCGTCCTTCACCGGAGCCACTTCCGTCTTGACTTCCTCAGCCTTGACTTCTTGAGCCGGAGCGGCGAGTGCTTCCACTACTTCGGGCTTCGGCAAGGCGACCTTCACTTCCGGAGCCGGCAACAATTCCGGCGTTGCTTCCGGCTTGGTGCGGCGACGATTGCGACGACGCGTTTGTTGAGCATCGCGGGCATTGTCCTTGGCTTCTTCAGCGGCCGGTGCAACCGGGGCTTCAGCGGCGACGACCTTCTTTTCTTCGCCTTGCGTGCGTTCACGGCGGCTCGTGCGACGAGCATCCTTTTCTTCACGACGGCGATCGCGCGGAGAGCGACGTTGACGGCGTTCACCACGGCCCTTCTTTTCTTCTTCGGGCTTGGTTTCTTCCTTCTTCTCACCGAAGAGGAAAGCAAAGAGGCGCTTCAAGAGGCTCGGCTTTTCTTCCTCAGCCTTTTGTTGTTGAGCCTTAGCGGCTTCACGTTGAGCTTGACGTTCAGCCTTCTTGTTGAGCAAGCGATCGGACTCGTTGTGTTCCGGTGCCGGAGCGTCGTGCAAGAAGTTACGGATCACCGGTTCTTGACGCTTCGTGGGCTTGTCTTCAGCCTTCTTCACGCGATACGGATCTTCTTGGGTTTCCGGTTGGATTTCTTCGGCGCGCTTGTAGCTGGCAACCGTTGCATCCAAACGTTCGTCATCCCAACGCAAACGTTCGATGTGATAGTGCGGCGTTTCCAAGAACTTGTTCGGGATCAACACGATCGGCAAGCGATGACGTTGTTCGATCTTGGCGATGTCTTGGCGCTTTTCGTTCAAGAGGAAGCTTGCAACATCCACCGGCACTTGTGCGTGAACGGCACCGGTGCCTTCCTTCATGGCTTCTTCTTCAAGAATACGAAGGATTTGGAGTGCGCAGCTTTCCGTGTCACGGATCACGCCCACACCGTTACAACGCGGGCAAGCGACGTGGTTGCCTTCAGCCAAAGCCGGGCGCAAACGTTGACGGGACAATTCCATCAAACCGAAGCGGCTGATCTTGGCCATTTGAACGCGAGCGCGGTCATAGCGCAAAGCGTCCTTCAAACGTTGTTCGACGGCGCGTTGGTTCTTCGGATCGTTCATGTCGATGAAGTCGATCACGATCAAACCGCCCAAGTCACGCAAACGCATTTGGCGAGCGACTTCGTCGGCGGCTTCGCAGTTGGTGCGGAATGCCGTTTCTTCGATGTCGGAGCCGCGCGTTGCACGAGCGGAGTTCACGTCCACAGCCACCAAAGCTTCCGTGTGGTCGATCACGATGGCGCCACCGGAGGGCAACGGAACCGTACGGGAGTAGGCCGTTTCGATTTGGTGTTCGATTTGGAAGCGAGAGAACAAGGGCGTTTCTTCACGGTAACGCTTAACGCGGCCGACCATGTCGGGCATCACGTGAGCCATGAATTGACGAGCTTGATCATAGATTTCGTCCGTGTCGACCAAGATTTCACCGATTTCCGGTTGGAAATAGTCGCGGATGGCACGGATAACGAGATTGCTTTCTTCAACGATCAAGAACGGAGCCGGGTTGGCGCGCTTTAAAGCTTCGCCCTTCGGACCCACGGGTTCGGTGACGAACTTCGTGGCGGTCTTGTTGCCTTGTTGGTAAGCCAATTCGAATTGCGGACGAGCAGCGTCGGAGATGGCTTCCCAGAGCTTCAAGAGGTAGTTCAAGTCCCATTGCAATTCGTCTTGCGTGCGACCGATACCGGCCGTGCGAGCGATGATGGACATACCGGACGGCAAGCGCAAACGATCCATCGTTTCGCGCAATTCTTGACGCTCTTCACCTTCGATACGACGGGAAACACCGCCACCACGGGGATTGTTGGGCATCAAAACGAGATAGCGACCGGCCAAAGAGATAAAGGTCGTAAGCGCTGCACCCTTGTTGCCGCGTTCTTCCTTTTCGACTTGAACGATGAGTTCTTGACCTTCGACTAAAGCTTCACGGATGTTGGTCGAACGAACGTCGACGCCTTCCTTGAAGTATTGACGAGAGACTTCCTTAAAGGGCAAGAAACCGTGACGTTCTTCACCGTAGTTCACGAAGCAAGCTTCGAGACTCGGTTCGATACGGGTGATGATGCCCTTGTAGATATTGGACTTACGTTGTTCACGACCGGCCGTTTCGATGTCGATATCGATCAACTTTTGGCCGTCAACGATGCCGACGCGCGTTTCTTCGGCGTGCGTGGCATTGAATAACATGCGTTTCATGTAACACTCCTGGGGACAGGCCTATAACGCCGGCCTATCAACTTCAGTGGCGTGTCAAAGGAAACGAATCGGAGATTTTTGTTGGTACGACAAAAGGTTCACGACCGTCGATGGTTGTGAACGCGAGGTGATCAGCGTCAATGAAATCATAGACTTACTCATGTCTTTTGCGAGATCTGTCCATACCAAAGACCGGATCTCGTCCTAAAAGACGACCCAAGACGCTAAAAGTTAGCTGTGTGTCGGCTCGGAGCTTCGCCCGGCAAGCCAGTAGGGAGAGCACATTCACGAACAACTTCAAAGCAGGGGCAAGCCATCACTCGATCCGTTACGGCCGACGGGCGCCAACTCATCCGCTTTGCATCTAAAGCTCAAATCCCTCACACGGGAGCTACAAAACAAATTTTGTCCAACGAAGAATCTAAAGTGGGACGAGTCATTGCGGTCGTCACATGACCTGCTCGATCAACTTTTTATTAGCGGGATTCTCAACCGCGTTTTCGTTTCTTTG
>JAGCMT010000008.1 GCA_017646335.1 Burkholderiaceae bacterium | reverse complement strand
ACTGCACCAAGGTATTGCCAACCCAGTTAAACATGCGTCGAATGGCAATGAAGGAATCCTTCACATCGGTCACCCCCGGATAGCAAGCCGTGCGGTTGCCCCAACACTTCCAGCCTCCGATGAAATTCATCGCGGTCACTATTCCCTGGCTATTGAGATAAGCGCCTTGATCCGGAGCGATCCAAACTTCAGAGCCGTCAGCTAGAACCGTTGCCGTCATCTGGAAGTTCTTGTTGGAAGGGCTCACATACGGAACGTCTTCATTGTCGGAATCGACCTGACCGATGAGGCCTGCCAATTGCGTTGACATGTGGTACGCCGTGCCATCCAATGCAATCATCGGCCAACAAGCCACTTGTTGAGCATCAATGACGTTGTTATTGTTTTTCCACGCCGCGACATCCGAATAAAGTTTCACCGTGTCCGTAGGCACATCCACAAGAGCGATTGCCCGGAAGTGCTCGTTGATGCTGTCAGCTTTGGCGGCCATAACCGCAGCAACGGTAGGACTTGTTGAGAAGCCAGGTGCGAGCAATAACCCCGGCACTTCGCGAAAACGCGGGAAGCATTCGTTCACTAACTCAAAGCCACTCTTTTTGCCGGCAACATCCACGCCACCCACGACCTCGTCGGCAGTGACCATCGTAGGATCGAGTTTTTCTGCAGTAAACAATAGAGGTTGCGCGGTTTGACAAAGTAATTCGCCGTCAGAGCCCCTGAGCGACGTCACAATCAGCTCGCCGTCACTATTGAACGTCAATTCGAAGTCCGTTCCCTTCACATACGACTTTTCAGCCAACTTCAACGTGACGGTCTCGGGCAAAATCCCCGTTTCTTCAATCGTGAAAGCGCCGGTCTTCGCATCGAGCGTCACTGTCTTTGTCGTCGCTGCCTTTTTATGCGTCGCTGCGTCGAGTACATTGACGATGATCACGGGTCCCATAGCAAATAGCGCAAACTGCGATTGAATGAACTCTGAAATCGTGTATTCATATTTCTTTAATCCACTCGCGACATCGTCTTTAGCCGGTACAAAGCCGAAAAATTGCACGGCTTCCTCGTAAGAAGCGCATCGCACCGGACGATTGACGTTCTTGGGATCGGTCATGTTCACGGGTGCCGTCCCTACGATAAAGGGAATACCGGCTGCGACTGACACGGGCGGATTAATGGAAGTCGGGACCTCCGACACCTTCACACCATGGTTATAGGCCATAACTTCGTCACTCCTTCAACAGATGTTTTGCATGGAAGTTCAAGATATGTCCTTCCGTGCGCATGGCTTTTCTGGCTTCTTGCACCGTGCTCACAGGCACGATCAAATTGGCCAAATGAGGATTCATCTCCGCCATCGTCTTGACGGGCTCATACAAAACGCCCCCTTTAAAGATGGTGTATTGAGACAACCCTGGGATGCTTTTCCCGATATAGATCAAGGTCTCCTTTTTGACGACCTTGGGCTGTTTTTTCACTGACATTTGGGATCACCTCCTTAAAAGTTCACCAAGGCCGGTGTATTGAATGTCCACTTCGTCGTCATTTCGATTTGCCAATAGGGATAAGGCTGCTCAGGCACGTTTCGCCACTCAATCGGAAACGTCAATTGATATCGGTTATCCAACGTTTGCTCTGGCATTTCGCACAAAGCACGTCGGATGCGCTCCATCACACCCAAGCATCTGGCATAACCGTCGGTTTCCGTCGTGTAGCAACCGATGATGAGAGAGACCGTCACTTCGGTTCTCCCCATGTCACTCGTTCCATCCTCCGCACGCACGATTACAAACGGAAAATCGTCGTCAGGGATAGAGCGCTTCGGAGGCAAATAACCATCGATCAAACGAGGGACACGACCCTGCGGGTCATTTTTGCTAGGCAAACGAATGTCCTTGACGACATCTTCAATAAAGACACCCAAGGCGATCGTGAGACTCGTTTCAATCATTGCTTCACCCCCTTACGCCTTGTCTAATAATCGCCGCGTTTCGTGAGATAAGCGCTTATCCACAGCGTTACTCAGAGTATCCACAACGGTTTGCGCCACTTCATCATTGCCCACCAATAAAGGCACGGCTGGCCCATACTTATGCTCAACAGGAAGTCTCGACGCACCCAAACGCTGCATGACGCGCCCTTGGT
>JAGCMT010000050.1 GCA_017646335.1 Burkholderiaceae bacterium | reverse complement strand
TGAATAAGCCCAAGACCGGTGTGATGAAGGCTAAGCCCGATGCCAAGCCCGCTGAAGCCAAGAAGGCCCTCGACATGAAGAAGAAGGGTGCCAAGCCCCTCAACAAGGATCGTGACGACGATATGAACAAGAAGGCCGGTGGCGGTAAGCACGCAGGCGGCCACGCTCACGCAGGCGCCAAGTGGGAGGATGCCAACAAGAAGCGCGGCGGTGGCAATAAGGGTAATGCTCGTGCCACGTTCAGCGAAGACGGTGAAGAATGGCGTGGCGGTAACCGCAAGAAGGGCGGTCGTCGTCAAGACGCTCATAAGCCCGCTCCGATGCAAATCACGGAACCCGTGATCCACGAAGTGAGCGTGCCGGAAACGATCAGCGTTGGTGACTTGGCTCACAAGATGGCTGTGAAGGCTACCGAAGTCATCAAGTGCTTGATGAAGATGGGTCAAATGTGCACCATCAACCAAATGCTTGACCAAGACACGGCCATGCTCGTGGTTGAAGAAATGGGCCATAAGGCTATGGCTGCCAAGCCCGATGATCCTGAAGCTTTGTTGGGTGAAATGACCGAACAAAACACGGCAGAAGCCTTGCCGCGTCCGCCGGTGGTGACCATCATGGGTCACGTTGACCACGGTAAGACGAGTTTGCTCGACTATATC
Source organism: Burkholderiaceae bacterium (assembly GCA_017646335.1). Taxonomy (GTDB): domain Bacteria; phylum Pseudomonadota; class Gammaproteobacteria; order Burkholderiales; family Burkholderiaceae_F; genus Aphodousia. The sequence continues at coordinate 4,556 of JAGCMT010000050.1, read as the reverse complement.
CGTCGCGCCAAGGTGGCTGCCGGTGAAGCCGGTGGTATTACGCAGCACATTGGTGCTTATCACGTGACGACGCCGCGCGGTATCGTGACGTTCTTGGATACCCCGGGCCACGAAGCCTTTACGGCTATGCGTGCTCGCGGTGCTCAAGCAACCGACATCGTGATTTTGGTGGTGGCTGCCGATGACGGCGTGATGCCGCAAACGAAGGAAGCTATCGCTCACTCGAAGGCTGCCGGTGTTCCGTTGGTCGTTGCCATCAATAAGATCGACAAGCCGGAAGCCAATCCGGAACGCGTGACGCAAGAATTGGCTCAAAACGACGTGTTGCCGGAAGATTGGGGTGGCGATGTGCCGTTCTGCCCGGTGTCCGCTAAGAGTGGCCAAGGCGTTGACGAGCTTTTGGAAAACGTCCTCTTGCAAGCCGAAATGTTGGAATTGAAGGCTCCGAAGGACTGCTTGGCCAAGGGTCTTGTGATTGAAAGCCGTTTGGACAAGGGTCGCGGTGCCGTGGCTTCCGTTTTGGTCCAAAGCGGTACGCTCCGTCGTGGTGATGTGGTCTTGGCCGGTGCTGAATTCGGTCGCGTTCGTGCCATGATCAACGAACACGGTAAGGCCGTGACCGAAGCCGGTCCGTCCATTCCGGTGGAAATTCAAGGTTTGTCCGGTGTGCCGCAAGCCGGTGACGAAATCATGGTCTTGCCTGATGAACGTAAGGCCCGTGAAATCGCCCTCTTCCGTCAAGGCAAGTACCGTGACGTGAAGTTGGCTAAGAAGCAAGCCGCTAAGCTTGAAAGCATCTTCAGTGATGCCAACGGTGATGTGAAGAGCCTCGCTTTGATCGTCAAGGCTGACGTTCAAGGTTCTCAAGAAGCCATCGTTCAAGCCATGCAAAAGCTCTCGACGGATGAAGTTCGTGTTCAAGTCGTGCACGCAGCCGTCGGCGGTATTTCTGAAAATGACATCAACTTGGCTTTGGCTAGCCAAGCCGTCATCATCGGCTTTAACGTCCGTGCCGACGCCAATGCTCGTAAGTTGGCTGAAGTCGAAGGCATTGACCTTCGCTACTACAACATCATTTACGATGCCATCGAAGACGTGAAGGCTGCTATGAGCGGTATGTTGACGCCTGAAAAGCGCGAAACGATGTTGGGTATGGTCGAAATTCGCCAATGCATCCGCGTGCCGAAGGTCGGTATGGTGGCCGGTTGTAAGGTGATCGAAGGTGTGGTTCGCCGCAGCGCCAGCGCTCGCTTGTTGCGTGACAGCGTGGTGATTTGGACGGGTGATTTGGCCAGCTTGCGTCACTTCAAGGACGACGTTCGCGAAGTTAAGGCCGGTCTCGAATGCGGTCTTTCCTTGAAGGGTTACGATGACATCAAGGAAGGCGACCAACTCGAAATCTTCGAAGTCACGGAAGTGGCTCGTACCCTCTAATTGATGGGAATGGCCTGAGAAAGGCGACTTCGCTTGAAGTCGCCTTCATAGGCTTTCCAAACAAAGGAATTTTTGATCATGAGAGCAGCAAAACCCGGTCGCGCTCAACGCGTGGCCGACCAGATCCAACGCGATCTGGCCCGCTTGATCCCGCTTGAAGTGCGAGATCCTCGCGTGGGCTTGGTGACGTTGACGGGTTGTGAAATCACCCCTGACTACGCTCACGCTCGCGTGTTTTTTACGGTGATCGGTGCTGATCCTGCCACGGCAACGAAGGGCTTGAATGCCGCTGCCGGCATGTTGCGCAATCACCTCTTTAAGATGTTGTCGATTCATACGGTGCCGACGTTGCACTTCGAGCACGATGAATCGGTTGAACGTGGCTTTGAAATGGATCAATTGATCGCTAAGGCCATGAAAGTGACGAAGGGCGAACAATAATGCGACGTCGTGGTGAAGCGATCAATGGCGTGCTTTTGTTGGATAAGCCTTATGGCGTATCTTCCAATGCCGCGCTTCAAACCTCGCGTAAATTGTTAAATGCCGCCAAAGCCGGTCACACGGGAACGCTCGATCCGCTCGCTAGCGGTCTTCTTCCCTTGACGTTCGGCGAAGCAACGAAATTTTCGGCTGACCTTTTGTACGCCGATAAGACTTACATCGCCAACGTGAAACTCGGTCAAACGACCACCACGGGCGACTTGGAAGGTCAATACGTTGAAACGAAGCCGGTGACTTGCGATCGAGCCCAAATCGATGAAGTCTTGGTGGGTTTCCGCGGTGAAATCAAGCAAGTGCCCCCGATGTTCTCGGCTTTAAAGCGTGACGGTAAAACGCTTTATGAATTGGCTCGAGAAGGCGTGCAGTTGGAGCTCGAAGCCCGTACGGTGACGATTGCTTACCTTGAAGTCCTCTCTTATGAGGATGAGGTGTTGACGATCGAAGTCACGTGCTCCAAGGGGACCTATATCCGTGTGTTGGCCGAAGACATCGGTCGCGCATTGGGTTGTGGCGCTCACTTGGTGAGTTTGCGTCGCACGAAGGTGGGTGATCTTTCGATTGAGGATGCCGTTCAATTGGACGATTTTCGTGCCATGGATGCGCAGGCTCGTAAGGCCGCATTGGCACCGATCGATCGATTGATGCAAAGCTTGCCTGTCGTTACTTTAGATGAAGAACAAACCGTTCGATTCTGTCACGGCCAACGTTTGCCGTTGGGTTTGGCCGAATGCGAACGTGTCCGAGTGTATGGCCCGGACAACCAAATGGTGGGGACCGCCCGTATTACGGAATACGGTGTTTTGGCTCCCGAACGATTAATTGCCAACCAATAAGGGGCAAAAAGAAATGACTACAACTCGTGCAATTCGCAACATTGCCATCATTGCTCACGTTGACCACGGTAAGACGACCATGGTGGACAAGTTGTTGCACGCTGCCGGCACGTTCCGTGCAAACCAAGACGTCGATGAACGCGTCATGGACAGCGGTGATTTGGAACGCGAACGCGGTATTACGATTTTGGCTAAGAACTGTGCCGTTGAATACGAAGGTACGCACATCAACATCATCGACACTCCGGGGCACGCTGACTTCGGTGGCGAAGTGGAACGTGTGTTGTCCATGGTTGACGGTGTGTTGCTTTTGGTCGACGCCGTTGAAGGCCCGATGCCGCAAACGCGCTTCGTGACGCGTAAGGCTTTGGCTCTCGGTTTGAAGCCGATCGTTGTGATCAACAAGATCGACCGTCCGGGTTCTCGTCCGGATTGGGTGTTGAACCAAACGTTCGACCTCTTCGATAAGCTCGGCGCAACCGAAGAGCAATTGGACTTCCCGGTCGTTTACGCTTCCGCTTTGGAAGGCGTTGCCGGTTACTCCGAAGACATCGATGAATTGAAGAAGATCGGCAATATGCGTGCCATCTTTGAAACGGTGCTTGAAAAGGTGCCGGTTCGTGACGATGATCCCAATGCACCGCTTCAATTGCAAATCTGCTCGCTCGACTATTCGAGCTACGTCGGTAAGATCGGCGTTGGTCGTATCCACCGCGGTCGCATCCGCGCAGGCCAAGACGTTTGCATCATGAACGGTCCGGAAGATACGCCGAAGAAGGTTCGCGTGAACCAATTGTTGATGTTCCAAGGTTTGGATCGCAAGTTGGTGAACGAAGCCGAGGCCGGTGACATCGTTTTGATCAACGGTATTGAAGATCTCTCCATCGGTACGACGGTGACCGATGTTGAACAACCGGAAGGTTTGCCCTTATTGAAGGTGGACGAACCGACCTTGACGATGAACTTCCAAGTCAACACGTCTCCGTTGGCCGGTCGCGAAGGCAAGTTCGTGACGAGTCGTCAAATCCGTGAACGTTTGGAACGCGAATTGAAGTCCAACGTCGCTATGCGTATGAATTTGACCGACGACGAAACGGTTTTCGAAGTGGCCGGTCGCGGTGAATTGCACTTGACGATTTTGATCGAAAACATGCGTCGTGAAGGCTATGAATTGGCCGTGTCTCGTCCGCGCGTTTTGATGAAGGAAATCGACGGCATCAAGATGGAACCGTACGAAATGTTGACGGTTGACGTCGAAGAAGATCACCAAGGTGCCGTGATGGAAGAATTGGGTCGTCGTAAGGGTGACCTCCAAGACATGCAACCTGACGGTAAGGGCCGTGTTCGTTTGGAATACCGCATTCCGGCCCGTGGCTTGATCGGTTTCCAAAGTGAATTCATGACGATGTGCCGCGGTACGGGCATCATGAGTCACGTGTTTGACGATTACGGCCCCATCAAGGAAGGTGATGTCGGTGAACGTCGCAACGGTGTGTTGATCAGTCAAGACGACGGTGATGCCGTGGCTTACGCTTTGTGGAAGTTGCAAGATCGCGGTCGCATGTTTGTGAAACCGGGTGACAAGCTCTATGAAGGCATGATCATCGGTATCCACTCTCGCGACAACGATATCGTGGTGAACCCGATTCGCGGTAAGCAATTGACCAACATTCGTGCTTCCGGTACGGACGAAGCCATCCGTTTGGTTCCGCCGGTCCAATTGACGTTGGAAGGTGCCGTGGAATTCATCAATGATGACGAATTGGTGGAAATCACGCCGCAAACGAT
>JAGCMT010000049.1 GCA_017646335.1 Burkholderiaceae bacterium | reverse complement strand
CCGAACCGTGACATTTGACCAAGAGCCCAAGCGATTTGTTGTGGCCAATTATGTCGCCAACTTTTTGTTGGTAGCGGGAGAAGCCAATCTCGATAAGGTCGTGGCCATTCCCGGTGACGGTTGGGAGGCTATGCGTAAAGGCGAGTACCGCGCTTATACAAAAGCGTTTCCTGAATTGAAGACATTGCCGAGCATTGGCGGTTATCACGACGATATCCTCAATTCCGAAAAGATCTTGGCGTTAAAGCCCGACGTGTTGTTGGTGAATCGTTCCCAATACCAAATCAACAACCAACGATTGCAAACGTTGGAAAAGGCGGGCATCAAAGTCGTGGTGTTGGACTATCATGCGATGAAACAAGCCAATCACATCCAAAGCACGAAGATCTTGGGGCGCTTGTTGAGTCGCGAAGCGGTGGCCGACGATTTGTGCAACACCTATACGCAAGCGATCGATACGGTCAAGCGTCGTATTGAGCAACTGCCGGCATCGGCTTTGAATAAAACCGCCTATTTTGAATTGGGCAATTTGGGTGCCAATCAACAGGGCAATAGCTACGCCAAGGATTTTCTCTGGGGCGGTATCTTGACGGCAGTGAAAGCCAAGAGCCTCTCCGAAGGGTTAATGGCGCCTTACGCACCGCTGACGCGTGAAGCGGTCATCAGCGGTAATCCGCAATACATCTTTATCGGCGGCAGTATTTGGGAAAATGCGCACGACAGTGACCAAATGCGCATGGGTTTGACGGTCGATGAAAAGACGGCAAACGATCGATTGAAGAATTTCGCGAATCGTCCGCTATGGAATAAGCTCGATGCCGTCAAGACCGGTCATGTCTATGGTCTTGATCACGGCAGTCTTCGCAACATTGCCGACTGGGCGTTTACGGTCTATATTGCCAAGGTACTTTATCCGGAAACGTTTGCGGACATGGATCCCGAAGCGGATTTCCGCAAACTCTATGAACGTTATTTGCCGAAGGTCGACATTTCCGGCACCTACATGTTCAAGCTTCACTGATTGGCGGATTGAGAATTCGAAGGAGAAAGGATAATGACCGAAGAGGCACTTTGGGATGCCGTTACGGCAGGTGTCGCCTTAGGCGTAGTTGTGTTATACGGTTTGCATCGCTTGCGTACCAAGGGCGGTGAGGACCGTGGCTTGGGAATGATCTTTTTATTTCTCGGTGTCGCGTTGTTGGGCGGTTTTTTACTCTATAGCATCGGTTGAGTATCACCCATTCATAGACCGTTATTAGGACATACCCCGTCGATTGGCGGGGTATTTTCGCTTTTAGCGAAAGAGGTTGCGTAAGTCATATCCCAACACGAGGGCCGCTCCCGAAAGACCAATCTTGCATGCGGTAAAGAGACTGTCGGAAACGCAATAGAAAAGGAGACCGATCGCCATACCGACGGCGATCGCTTTCAAGATACTTTTTACGTAAATCATCAATAGGTCCTTTTCCGATGGAATTCAACGAATCGATATGAAAAATCCCAAGTGTCTGGCGACACTTGGGACCGATATCTGGCGGAGAAGGTGAGATTCGAACTCACGGACCTTTTTAGGGGTCGACAGTTTTCAAGACTGCTGCATTAAACCGCTCTGCCACTTCTCCGAAGAGTCAATCATTTTATACGATTTGTCACTTTTCGACAATTGTTTGCGAACCATTCTCATGATATGATGCCTCTAAATAACAATAGTTCTCATTTGGAAAGGAATTTGTGATGGATATGAATGATGTCGTTCGCGTGAAGGACCACGGTGTGGAGTTGACCATTCCGTTGGAAGCTTGTGTCATGTACCACGGTCGAGACAGTATCGGCGGGATGGTGTTGGGT
>JAGCMT010000048.1 GCA_017646335.1 Burkholderiaceae bacterium | reverse complement strand
CCCGTTACCCTTCAAAAACATTCCCCACCACACAATCACACTTCTCTCCTTTATTTGATCTTTCTTTTATCGTCTGCAAAAACATCGACAATCTAGCTCTTTATTTGAGCTCATTTATAGTTTAACAGAAAGGCGAGATAAAGTTCAAACGATGAGCCTTTTCTTTTTACTTCTTTGCTACCTACGCAAAAAATAAGCAATTTTCCATAGGTAGTTGAAATTACTGGTTTACTTTTAGGAGAGAATGGCTATACTACGCGTTTGGGACAAAAAACCGTTGAAAGGACTAGAAAAAATGCACACCAATGCTCCTTTGGTACGTATTGTTGATGACGACGAAGGCATCCGTAATTCCATGGCATTCTTGCTCGAAGGCGAAGGCTGGGAAGTCAAGACCTACCGTGACGGCTCGCAATTCTTAGCCAGTAACGATTTCGTGCGTCCCGGTTGCATTATTTTGGACGTTCGTATGCCGAACATGAGCGGTTTGGGTTTGCAAACCCACCTCAATGAAATGGGCGTCGACCTTCCGATCATCTTCTTGAGCGGTCACGGTGACATTGACATGGCCGTGCACACGATGAAACTCGGAGCCGTCGAATTCTTGCAAAAGCCCGTCCGTGAAGAACGTCTCTTTAAAGTCGTGCGTGACGTGATCGATACGTACCTTGCCAAGCAAGAGCAAAACGCCGACGTGATCGAATTTAAGAATAAGCTCAAGAACTTGACGCAACGCGAACGCGAAGTCGTCAACTTGATCAGTCTCGGTAAGTCCAATAAGGAAGTGGCTGAACAGCTCGGCATTTCCGAAAAGACCGCCCAAGTCCACCGCGGTGCCGCTTACCGTAAGCTTGAGATCCATAACGCCACGGAAATCGCACGCCTTTTGATGCGCGCTCACGAAGATCCGTCCATGGAACACTGATCGGGCGTTTCCCTTTGAATTGAAAAGACCGATTTTCTTTTAAGGAAAATCGGTCTTTTGTTTTTATCTCTCTTGATTTCTACATTGGGCGCAAAAAATGCCCACCTAAGCGCGAACCTAAGTGGGCAAAAGATCGGAAAGTCAGACTTTCCCGAATTAATTCGAGCTCCCTATTTCTCGAGTTAATTCCATCGGATGAGACCGATATACTGACATATCCCCCTCGTCTCAACCGATTCGAGTATCCGTAAGCGAATCAACGAACACTCTGGAGCTATTGAAGCGGCTACAACACTGTCGCCCTCTAGCCCTGACTATATTTTTATCCCAAATCCTTGATTTTTATAGTGGGAAAAGTCTTAAGGGTTTACCCGTTAAATACAAAAAATCCCTTTATTATCAATTAATAAAGGGATTCTTTCTTTTTGTTAAGTCGAACGATTTTTTTGTTCTCAAACAAAGTTCGAACCATTATTTCCAGGGAATATCCGAGGGAAAGAGTCGATCGACCAATTGACGCAATTCAACGGAAGAATCTTCCAACTTGTCAAACAACGTCGTTTTGTGAGTACGTTCATCCCATTGGACCGTGAAAATGTTGCTATGACGGGCTTGGACTGTCAATTCCAAGCGTGCGTAACGCAAAGCGGAATGAGCCCAAGAGGAACCGAAACTTGCTTCGTAACGAACCGTTTGTTGGCAAGTCCTCAAGCTTTGCTCGTCATCGTATTCGATACGATTGACGCTAAAGCCTTTATCCATCAAAGCTCGACGGATTTCCAAGAAAACTTCAGCGCGCACATCCGGATTGTCGACCAAGCACAAATTCAAAGGCTTGGCTTCAAAGACATAGTCACTTTCCTTTTCAAATAAGGAGCAGCCCGTCAAGGCGGTCGCCAACGAGGCGGCCAATGCCACGCTTACCCAACGTTTTTTCATAAAAAAACTTTCGATTAACCAAATGAGAATTTCATTTTAGTCACAATGACAAAGAATTGTCTTGAATTGCTTAGAAAAATCGTCTATTAACCCCCTAAAAGTGGGGTAATTTCCGATGTGTGATAAGAAACGCTTAATGATTCGGTCCTAAAATTTACACTTTCGTATTTCTATCCAGAAAAATCGTTATGTCTATCAAACAAAAAGCACAGCCGACGCCCGAACTTTGGAACCCGATGTGGGCCATCCTTTTGAGCTTTGTTTTCACACCGGCTTTCGGTGGGATCATCGTCGGGATGAATTGGCGTGCCATGGGCAATGATGACGCCGCTATCCGCTCTTTCGGTTGGATGCGAAAGACGCTTTATGTGATGGTGCTTTACATCTTCGTTGAGCCCTTGTTGCGAGGCATTCCCTACACGCAATACGTCCTGTTGGCGTTGATGGTCGGTCTCTGGCTTGTCTGGACGATGACCGACGGTATGAAGCAATTGCGCTTCGTGAACGAACAATACGGTGAAAACTACGAACACAAACTCTGGGGTAAGACGATTATCTCGGGCGTGTTCGGTTGGATCGCCTACTACGCCGTGGCCATCACGTACGTGATCGGCATGACGTTGTTGGGTATCAACTTCTAATCGCAAAAGACACTGATCATGGCCGGCCCCGTAAGTTCCAAGAAAAAAGCAATGGCAACGAATGCCAGAGCCGATTACGTCTTGGGACTTTTGGGTGGCGTGGTCACTCCCCCGCCTCAGCCCTCCAAAGACACGATCGATTATTACGCTCGTAGCGCCGCCGAAGGCAATCCCGATGCCCAATACCAATTGGCTCGCCTCTTGGTGCAAGGTCAAGGTTTAAGTACCAATAACCGTGCGGCACTGAAATGGCTTAAAAAGGCTGTGGAAAAAGACCATGCCGCAAGCCAACACCTCTTGGGTCAAATGTACCTTCGTGGTCAAGGGGTCACCAAAGACGTCTCTCGCGCCCTGGAATTGTTCCGACAAGCCGCGATTACCGGCAACGCTCAAGCGCAATACGATTTGGGTTGCGTGCTTTTAAACGGCACGGAAGATACGCCCGTTGATGCCTACCAAGCCCTTCGTTGGTTCCGGTTGGCCGGTGCTCAAGGACATATCGAAAGCCAATACCAAGTGGGTTTTCAATTGGCCCACGGCGTCGGTACCGACATCAATGTCCAACAAGCCGCCACTTGGCTTCGTAAAGCCGCCATCAACGGCGAAGCGCGTGCTCAATACGAGTTTGCCCTTTTGTATCAACACCCCGATTATCCCAAGCGCAATGAAGAAGAAGCGTTCCGTTGGATGAAATTGGCTGCCATTGCGGGTTACGCCCCCGCTCAATACCATTTGGCCCTTTTCTATCAAGCCGGTGAAGGCACGATCGCTTCTTACGAAGAAGCCGTACGCTGGGCCAAGCGCTCCGCACAACAAGGGGAAACGAAAGCCATGCTTTTGCTTGCGAATTTCTATCGGTTCGGAGCCGGCGTGGAAAAGAATCTTTCCGTGGCCTACGCGCTCGTGGCTCGTTTGGCCAATGATTCGCCCCTTGCTCGAGCCCTTTTGGATGAACTCGAATCGTCGATTTCTGCAACGCATCGAACCAAAGTGCAGAAACTGTTAACCCAATCGAAAACGGACAGTGAGTTCCTCGAAAATCTCCAATCCGCGTTTATTTAAGACAAAAAACGAATAAAAAAATCCATTCAGCCGAAACCGAATGGATTTTTTCATTTGATATCAATCAATTAAGCTTTGCGACCGAGCTTTTTCATCGTGCGTTGACGAACGGCTTCGTACAAGCAAATACCCGTTGCCACGGACACGTTCAAGCTTTCCACGCTACCCAAAAGCGGAATAGCAGCCAAACCGTCACAACGCTTGCGCGTCAATTGACGAAGGCCCGGACCTTCAGCGCCCATCACCCAAGCAAAAGCGCCCGTTTGGTCGAAGTCATAGATCGTCTTGTCGGTTTCACCGGCTGCGCCCACGACCGTCACACCGGCGTCACGAAGTTCAACAATAGCGGCAGCCAAATTCGTCACTTGAACGACCGGAATGCTTTCAGCGGCACCGGCTGCAGCCTTGGCAGCGGCGGGCGTCACGCTAGCGGAACGATCCTTCGGAATGATCACGGCCGTTGCACCGGCAGCGTCAGCCGAACGCAAGCAAGCACCGAAGTTACGCGGATCGGTCACGCCGTCCAAAATCAAGAACAAAGAGTCCGGACCGATTTGATCCATCAACTCATCAAAGCTCATACCCGTTTCGATTTCACGAGCCATGGCCACAATGCCTTGGTGCGGAATCTCACGGCTCACCATGCCGGACAAACGAGCATGGTCGGCCAACATCACACGAACGCCCGCTTCTTCCAATTGCTTGCGCATTTCGACCATACGCTTGTCACGACGTTCACGGTCGACATAAACGGACACCAAGGAGTCCGGATCCTTGCGCAAACGAGCGCCTACGGCATGAAAGCCGGCTAAAACGATATTCTTTGCCATTTTTTAGTTATCCCAAATGAATGCCGACATTGTACGGTCAAACCATCGAAAAATCGATACGTCGTTTATCTTCATCCACTTCGTGAAGCTTTACCTTCACCGTTTGGCCGATTTTAAAGGTCTCCCCAAACGATTGACCGTGCATTTGACCGTCTCGACCCAATTCGTAGTAGTCGTAACCGATACGAGAAATGTGCACGAAGCCTTCCACAAAGACCTCATCCAATTCCACATACAAACCGAAACCCGTGATCGCCGTAATACGCCCCGTAAACTTTTGACGCGGCTTAGCAATCGATTGCAAGTAACGGCACTTCAGCCAACTCGTTACATCGCGGCTTGCCTCATCGGCACGACGCTCACAAGCTGAGGTCATCTTACCCAAATCGATCCAATCGGACGATGCCTTGGGTTTACCTTCCGAGCCCGTCGTCTTTAACGAGCGCTCCAAAGATTTGCCGGCAAAGCTTTGCAAAATATTGGCGGCCGGCGCATGAATTTGAGGCTTATACGTGCGACGCGAGAGGATCCCCTTGATCGTACGATGGACCAAAAGGTCCGGATAACGACGAATCGGCGAAGTAAAGTGCGTGTAGCTCTCGTAAGATAAACCGTAGTGACCGATGTTCTCAGGCGAATAAACGGCTCGTTGCATCGAGCGCAAAAGTGCCATCTGAACGATCTCACCATAAGGTTTGTCTTGAACGGCTTTGACCACCGCTTCATAGTCAGCCGGCGACGGTTTGTTGCCACCGCCAAGCTTCAAACCAAAGCCCGTCAACACTTCACGCAGTTGCTCAAGACGCGTCTGGGCCGGTGAATCGTGCACGCGATAGAGAGATTCCTTCTTATTCGTTTCGATGAAGTCGGCCGCGCACGTATTGGCTGCCAACATACACTCTTCGATCAAACGATGCGCGTCATTGGTCTCTCGCGGAAGAATCGCCGTGATTTGACCGTTTTCATCGGTCTTCACATACGTCTCACGCGTAGCGAAGTCGATGGCACCGCGCTTTTGACGAGCGGCACGTAAAACCTTGTAGAGCGCATAGAGTTCATCCACATGAGGCTTCATTTCGCCCACGGCTTCAATGCCTTCAGCCTCGCCGGATAAAGCACTCCAGACCAAGGTATAGGTCAGGCGAGCCTTGGAATGAATCACGGCCGGGTAGAACTGATAGCCCTTGATCGTCCCTAAATGGTCGATTACCATGTCACAAACCATGGCGCAACGATCCACGTTCGGATTCAAAGAACAAAGACCGTTACTTAATTTCTCGGGCAGCATCGGGATCACACGACGCGGGAAATACACGCTCGTACCACGAATCTGCGCATCGTTATCCAAGGGCTTTCCGGGCTTGACGTAGTAACTCACGTCAGCAATGGCCACCAACAAACGCCATTCGGTTTCACTGACACGAGCCGCAAAGACGGCATCGTCAAAGTCCTTTGCATCCTCCCCGTCAATCGTGCAGAAAGGCACATCGCGAAGGTCGACTCGACGTTGGCGATCTTTCGCTAAGACTTTTTCCGGTAAAGCATCGGCTTCGGCGATCGTCTCATGACTGAAGCGATACGGAAGATCGAATAAACGCACGGCTTGTTCAATTTCAAGGTCGGCGTCATTTTTGGCATCGAGCATCTGATCGACGACGGCCTTTAAATTCGTATTACCCTTTTTCGGATACTCTGTAATTCGTAAGACGACGGGCTTGCCTTGCAGGGTATCGAGCTCTTCGTCGGTGTGTTCCAAGTCTACGGATAGATACGATAAGCGAGCGTCGTACTTACGGAACGTACGAACGATACGGCCGTTTCGTTTGGTGACGCAACGAATCTCACCCACGATTTCGGTCATGTGGTGCTCAATGATTTCTTTGACTTGCGCCGTTTCGCCGTCCCAATGACGACGGATGCTGTAACGAATGGCATCGCCCGGCAACACCAACGTCATGTCCGTATCAACGATCGGACACTTTTCCCCCGACTCGTTGTCAATGACAAAAGGCGTTCCGTGGGCAAAGCAAGAGACGATCCCTTCTTTAGTATCGTCGTGCTTTAAGGCGGTGACCGTACCGGCTTTATAGTCGATCTTCACGCGGGGGTCTTCAACCATCAGTTCGACCACTTTCTGCATCAATTCCGGCGTGAGCTTACGATAACGGTCCTTTAACAAAACATAGAACTCATCTCCGCCCAACGGCATGCCCGACTTGACGACGATATCCACGGCATCTTCCAGCAACTCACGAACGACATAGGCCTTCACACGACCTTGGGTACGCTTCGGTTGGGATTGACGATTTTCACGGACGATTTTCGGACGGGGCGTTCTTCTTAATTTCGACAAATTTCTTCTCGCTTAGCTATAATGT
>JAGCMT010000047.1 GCA_017646335.1 Burkholderiaceae bacterium | reverse complement strand
GCAAGGTGGTCCCACTCCTTCCCATTCCGAACAGGACAGTGAAACGCCTTAGCGCCGATGATAGTTGGTTGTATTTCCAGTGAAAGTAGGACATTGCTTGGCTTACCCCTTAGAAGGCCTCAGTTTCGTAAGAAGCTGGGGTCTTTTATTTTGTCTAAAGGATTTCGCTAAACAATCGTTTGATGGTGTTGCGCAGATTTCGACGAGCAAAGCCCGGTTTGATCGCATCTTCGAGCGGTTCTTCTTTGGGTTTGACGGTCAGCGCAGCAGCAAAACCGATTTGCGTCATCATGGAGGCGTCATCAACGATACCGGAAACCAAAACTGCCGGAACACCATGACGCTTAGCGACGCTCAATACGCCAATCGGTACCTTCCCCATCAATGTTTGCGAATCGCTCTTGCCTTCGCCGGTAATGGCCAAATCAACCGTTTTGATGCGTTCTTCAAATTGTTGAGCTTGAAGAATGACGTCGATGCCGGGTTTGAGTTCGGCTTTCAAAACCGCGTGTAACGTTCCGGCAATGCCGCCAGCCGCACCGGCGCCTCGAACCGTATTCAAATCGATCCCGGTTGTTTGCGTGATAATCCCTCGTACGTTTTCCATGCCCGCTTCAAGCATTGCCAGACGGGCTTCCGTTGCCCCCTTTTGCGGACCGTAAACATAAGTCGCCCCGTTGGGACCGGTTAACGGATTATTCACATCACACGCGGCTATGATCTTCGTTTGTTCGAGTCGCTCATCAAGCGTTGCCAAGTCGATGGTCTTGACCGACGTTAAAAGTTCCCCCGTCATGATAGGAAGGGCGTGGCCTTTTTCATCGCGAATGACGGCTCCTAAAGCTTGAAGGATCGAGAGCCCCGCTTCGTTTGTGGCACTGCCACCAAGACCCACCATGATGGTTTTGGCACCCAGATCCAATGCCGAGCGAATTAATTCACCAACGCCGTAAGCGGTTGTTTTTAATGGGTTCCTGTTTTTGACGGGGACCAGCGGTAACCCATTGGCTTGGGCACTTTCAATGATGGCGAGACGTTGATTTTTATCCCAACCGAAACGGGCTTCAATCTTTTGCCCTAGGGGATCGGAGACGGTATGAACTTCTTGATGCAAGGGGAGAACGGCTAACATCGTATCCAATAAGCCTTCACCGCCGTCACTCATGAGACAGCGGTCGACTTCGATCATCGGATTGATGCCCATGATCGTTTCTTCAACGCATTCGGCCACTTCAGCGCTTGTGAGCGATCCTTTGAAGGAATCGAATGCTAATAGGATACGATTCGGTTTCATGTCGATTTCCCCGTTCGACATATTGTACCGTGAAATTCTTGACTTTCCGTATGCAAAAAGGGGTGGTTTATTGCCACCCCTTGGATTCTACCGATCAGAATCAGTCTTCTTGCGGACCGCCCGTCTTGGCCAATTCTGCGCAAGCTTCGTTACTCATAAACTTCGCAAAGTTCTTTTGGAAGGCTTGCGTCAACTTCTTGGCCTTGGCATCCCATTCGCTCTTATCGGCGTAGCAGTTACGCGGATCGAGCAAATCACTGTCGACGCCCGGCAAAGCGGTCGGGACCTTTAAGTTAAAGTGCGGGACCGTAGCCGTCGGTGCGCTAAGGATCGAGCCGTCCATGATGGCATCGATCATCGCACGCGTTTGCGGCAACGGCACACGCTTGCCCGTGCCGGTCAAACCGGTATTGACCAAATAGACTTGAGCCTTGTTCATACGGGTCTTGCGGACCAATTCTTCAGCGTATTTCAACGGGTGCAACGTCAAGAAGGCACCGCCGAAGCAGGCGCTGAAGGTCGGAACCGGTTCCGTGATACCGAGTTCGGTACCGGCAACCTTCGAGGTGTAACCCGACAAGAAGTAGTATTCGGCTTGTTCATCGGTCAACATCGACACCGGCGGCAACACGCCATAAGCGTCATAGGTCAAGAAAATCACTTCCTTGGCGTGCGGGCCGCGGGAGATCGGCTTGACGATGTGTTCGATGTGATGCATCGGATAAGAGACGCGCGTATTTTGCGTAGCGGACGTATCGCCGAATTGGCATTGGCCCTTTTCGTCCACGATCACGTTTTCAAGCAACGCGTCGCGACAGATGGCGTTATAGATGTCCGGTTCATGCACCGGATCCAAGTCGATCACCTTGGCGTAGCAACCGCCTTCGTAATTGAAGACGCCTTCGTCATCCCAACCGTGTTCGTCGTCACCGATCAACAAGCGCTTCGGATCGGTCGACAAGGTGGTCTTACCCGTGCCGGACAAACCGAAGAAGATCGCCGTATTGGTTTGTTCCTTGTTGGTGTTGGCCGAGCAGTGCATCGAAGCTATACCGCGCAACGGATTCAAGTAATTCATGATGGAGAACATGCCTTTCTTCATTTCGCCACCGTACCAGGTGTTCAAAATGACTTGCATCTTTTCCTTCAAGTTAAAGACCACGGCCGTGGGGCTATTCAAACCGAGCTCTTGATAGTTTTCAACGCTTTCCTTGCTGGCGGTGATGACCAAGAAGTCGGGTTCACCGAAGTTTTCCAATTCTTCAGCCGTCGGGCGAATGAACATGTTGGTGACGAAGTGAGCTTGCCATGCCACTTCCATGATGAAGCGCACTTTCAAACGCGTGTGTTCGTTTGCACCGCAGAAAGCATCGACAACGAAGAGACGCTTATTGGAGAGCGAATTCATGGCCTTGGCTTTTAACTCTTGCCAAACGGCTTCGCTCACCGGCTTATTGTCGTTTTTGTACTCTTCAGAGGTCCACCACACCGTGTCACGGCTTACATCATCCATGACCAAATACTTATCTTTCGGGCAGCGGCCGGTGAACACACCGGTCATCACGTTGACGGCACCCAAATCGGTTACCACACCACATTCGTAACCGGTCAAATCAGAGCGAGTTTCTTCTTCGAAAAGTTGTTCATAGGAGGGGTTATGAACGATTTCTGTGGCACCGACAATGCCATAGCGGGAGAGATCGATAGCGTTTGTCATATAACCTTCTTTACTGCTTGAGAGAGTAGTCTAAATATGCAATTTCCAATTCACCATCAATCACTATACCCCTAAAAATAAGGGCTGGCGCTCGATTCAAATGAAAGCGCCTTACAAAAGAATGCCTCTTATCAAACTTCAGTGCAATTCCTAATTTTTCGTTTTTCAGTACCTCAAACACGGTATGATTTCAGGAGCACTTTTCGGGAGTTATCAATCGTGTCGATGCTTATTTTTAACGCCAAAATTTATGTCGAACGAGACCGTTTTGAAGAAGCGCTTTTCGTTGAGAAGGGGCTTGTGGTGGCGGTTGGTCAGAAGGAGGCGTTAGTCGCCCAATACGGAGAGCCTGACGAACTTTATGATGCGCAAGGTCGCACGATCGTGCCGGGTTTCAATGACTCTCATCTTCACTTGATGAATAAGGGTGTGGCCTTGGCCGCCGTTGATTTGGCAGGTGCGCGAAGCATCGAAGAGGTGATCGAACGCGGTCGTCGTTATATCCAAGACAATGAAATCCCGCCCGGCACATTGGTGCACGGGATGGGATGGAATCAAGACTATTTCACCGATGAGCAGCGACTCCTGACGCGATTTGATTTGGATCGTATCTCCACCGAACACCCGATCATTTTTGAGCGTACCTGCATTCACATCATCGCTTGCAATACGTTGGCATTGGAAAAAGCCGGTGTGACACTGGAGACGCCCGTCAATCCCGGTGGCGCGATCGACCGTGATGAGCGCGGTTTGACCGGCCTTTTGCGAGAAAATGCCTGCGTTCAAGTGGCTTATCTTTTGCAGAATCGCTCCGTTGAGGAGAAAAAGCGTCTGATTCGTCGCGCCATGGCGCATGCGGCTCAATACGGTATCACCTCCGTTCAAACGTGCGATCTTTACGCGCAAACGTGGCCGTCCACGCTTCAAGCCTTTGACGAAGTGTTGACCGAAACCCCTGCGCTTCGTGTCTATCATCAGTTCAATTGCCTCACGCCCGAAGAAGTCCGCACGTTTTGCGAAGCCGGTCATCGAACGGGAACGGGGAGTGATTTCAATCGTATCGGTCCCTTGAAGGTTTTCGTGGACGGCAGCCTCGGCGCTCGCACGGCAGCTCTGCGTAAGCCCTATCACGACGATGCGACCACGCAAGGGATTTTGACGTTGGATGAAGCCCAATTGGATGCCTTGTTAACGGCGGCACAGGCTTATGACTGTTCCATGATTGCTCATGCGATTGGGGATGAAGCCGTGGAGACCGTGTTAAAGAGTTTCGAGAAGGTGGTTGTCAACGGACAAAATGAGAAGCGTTTGGGCGTGGTTCACGTGCAAATCACCGATGAGGCGTTGCTTGATCGCTTTGCCCGATTGGGTGCCGTGGCTTATGTTCAGCCCATCTTCTTAGACTATGACATCGGTATCGTCACCGATCGTGTCGGCCCGGAATTGGCTGCAACGAGTTACGCTTTCGGAACGCTTCGCGATAAGGGTGTCCACGTGGCTTTTGGTACCGATAGTCCCGTCGAAGACATGAATCCCTTTGATAACCTTTATTGTGCCGTTACCCGTCAACGCAAGAGCGGGGAACCCGTTGGCGGTTTCGGTCCCAACGAGCGTTTTGACATGATGCAAGCGATCGACGCTTACACGCTCGAAGGCGCTTACTGCGAATTTGAGGAAAAACGAAAGGGACGTTTGTTACCGGGTTTCGTGGCAGACTTGGCCGTTCTCGATCAAGATCTCTTCACGATTCCGGCTGAGGCTATTCGTTCGACGCAAGTCTTAGCCACCATGGTCAACGGTCAATGGGTTTATCAGCGATAATTGTTGCCGATTGTATAACGGTCTCGAAGCGTTTCGAGACCGTTCATTTTTTTTATCGGATTAGCGCGTTGGCTTTGACCGAGAGCGTCAATGTACTTGTGCCCGATTCGATTGCCGGGGTCGGCATCGTGGCGTAATCGGCTTTGGCGCTGGCTCGCATCAGTACGCGATTGCCGGCAACGGAATCCGCCCCTTCAAACACCAAATCTTTGAGTTGCACTCGGTTGGGTTTAAGTCCCATGGCTTGCGCGCTGTAGGAAGCCTTCCGTGTGGCGTCGGCAATGGCCAAACGAATCAATTCTTTTTCTTGAGCCAAACGGGTTTTCTCCGTCACGGAAAACGAGAGGCTATCGAGTTCCAAGACGCCGTTCACGGCCGTGATGAAGGGGGCTACAAGACCGACGTTGTCGGTGTCAACGCTCACCGATTGGGAGACGCGCCAAGCAATCACTTGGGGTGTCACTCCTGCTTTATGATCGGCGTAAACCGGGTAGGAGTTCACGTTCATGGTCTGGAGTTTGGCATCGAGCGTTACGGATTTGATGGCTGCGATCCCTTTATTCATTTGTGCAATGGCGTTAGCGGTGGCTTCTTGGAGCGTCGCCGCTTGACTTTGTGCGGTCCACAAAAGGCGAGCATGATCATTGGGTACGACAACGGTCGCGTGGCCGACCAAGGCGAGATTGACACCTTGCGGGCTGATGCGCGTGTCATGGAGTGCATTTTGTGCCATGGCGCTCATGCTCATGGCCAATAGAGCGAGCGTAGTGATCGTTTGGCGGTATTTCATCTTGTTTCCCCATCAAAATCGTTCTGAATGTTTTCAATT
>JAGCMT010000007.1 GCA_017646335.1 Burkholderiaceae bacterium | reverse complement strand
GTCCCTTCATGGCTGCCAATATGTGATTGGTCATGGATTCGGGGGAAAAGTTAAAGGCGTTGATTGACGACTGTTTGGCCAACCAAATGTCGGTGTTGCCGCCCGATATCAATGAAAGCGATTGGGAATTCAAGCCCACCTCCATGACGGAAATTCGTTACGGTTTGGGCGGTATTAAAGGTATTCCGAGCGAAACGGCTCAGGCCATCGAGCGTGAGCGTAAAGCGAACGGTCCTTACAAGGATCTCTTTGATTTGGTCAGTCGCGTCGATCGTACGTTCTTCTCACGTCGAACGTTGATGTCCTTGGTTCAAGCGGGTGTTTTCGATTCGCTTGAGCCCAATCGTGCGAAGCTTGCAGCCAATATCGATAACGCCATTTCGTTGGGTGAAAGCGAGTCGGCTAATGCGGCTCAGGAGAGCTTGTTCGGTGACTTTACTGAAGAAGTTGCTCCGGAATACGTCGACGCCAAGCCGTGGAGTGCTTTCAAGGAGCTTTGTGCCGAGCGTGACGTGATGGGTTGCTTGTTCCGCGGTCACTTCTTCGGCGCTTTTGAAGAAGAGGCCAAAAAACTTAAATGCACGCGATTGGTTGCCGTACGTCCGGCGAAAAAGGGGGATTACCGAGCGCCTTCCATTACGGTGGCGGGGGTTGTTTCCAACATTCGTTCGAGTTTAAGCAAAGATGGTAAGCCCATGGGAAGCTTTATCATCGATGACGGCACAGCTCAAATGAGCGTGAACTGTTTCGGTGATTCTTGGTTGCAATTCCGCAATATCGTTAAACCCGATGAAGTGGCTTTTGTGACGGGGCGCGCACGAGAAGATAAATTCTCTCCGAGTGGAATCTCGATTTCTGCCAATCGAGTCGAAGTGCCGGCTATCCAACGTGCCAAACAAAATATGGTGCTTGAATTGACGATTGAGGATCCAAATTTGGACTTTGATGCTTTGCGCGTGTTGTTGCAAAGTCATAAGCCCGAACAGGATGATACGGGTTGTCGTATTGCCGTGAAGGTTCAAAACAAGCAATACCAAGGGGCCGTATTGATGGGTAAAGAATGGCAAATCTATGCCGATCAGTCGTTTGAAGACGAGTTGGCGGAATTTGTCGGTTTGACTTATCGATTTGTTCCGAAAGAGTCTCTCTCGTAAGCATCAATAGGCAAAAAGCCAAGCGTAAGCTTGGCTTTTTGTTTTGAAATCAAAGACTTGATTATTTATTGACGATTTCGTCAATGGCCTTGAGCACTTCGTCCACCGTGGGCCAACGACCTTCTTCGCCGCGGGTTAAAGCCTTGGGATTCCAAGGGCCCGTGCGATCGGTGCGAGTTACACCGATTAACGTCAATTGCTTGGCACCGACAGATGCAGCAATATGACTGATGCCGGAGTCGTTCGCGATAACGATTTGTGCTTGTTGGCAAAGTGCTGCATAAGCTCCCAATTTCGTAGGGGGCAAATGCGTGGCATCCGGACAGGCAGCCTTGGCGGCATCGATTTCATCCGGAGCCGGTAAAACCAAAGGCTCAATGCCCATGTCACGCAAGGGTTTGCAGACTTCGTTGATATCTTTCCAGTGCTTGATTTGACCGTTGTGGATACCCTTGGTGATCGGGGCCAAAAGGGCAAACTTCTCCGGCACTTGATGCTGTTCTAAAACGGCCTTTGCGTCAGCAACGTGATCGGCCATCAAGCGCAATCCCAATTCTTTCGGGCATTGCGTAAACGCCGGTTCTTTCCCCCAAGCTTTGATCGCACCCAATGCCACTTGGAAAAAGCGTTCCACTTCATGCATCTTGGGCGGTTCCGGAATCTTCTTATCCAAAATGAGGGAACGACCATCGGTATTTAAACCGGCGGCACGGATACCGGCCAATTTGAATTGCAAAGCGGACTTAAAAGAATTCGGGAAAAGCAATCCAAGAGGATTTTTTTCTTGCTGAGCGAGGGCACTCAATGCACTCATGTCTTTGAACAGGCGACCTTCGATCGAGGCAAACTTCCAACCCATGCCTTTCATTAAATTTTCGGCGAATCGCTTGCCGACAAGATACGGTTCAAAGCCGCTGGCTTCCAACAAAAGTAAAGCGGGGAGGGTCATACAGCAGTCGCCGATGTGATTCGGTAAACGACAAATGACTACGGGTTTCATTAACGGATGTCCTTTAAGGGCAATTCAGTACAAATCAATAGGTTGATTGTAATCGCTCGAATCGTTTTTGTTGAGGGTAATTCATCGATTTGAGGCAAACTTTCGGTGAAGAGTTTGGATGAAAGTCTTGAATCGTTGATAAGAATCTGCATGCGATGCAGATTGTGTCAAAAGATAGGTAGTTTTTTGTGGCGATCTCGGCTCTCTTTTTCGAAGTATTTGGGCATTTGGCGTAAAATTACTCGGTTAGTATTATCTCGTTTATGGAGACTCCTGCAGTGAATCCTAAGTATCCTCATCCGATTTTGGCTCGCGAAGGTTGGCCTTTCATCGGTGTGACCTTTGCTGTCGCTCTCTTGTGGACCCTTTTTGTCGGTTTCGGTTTTGTTGCCGCCATTTTGTGGGTTCTTTGTGTGTTGGTGACCCAGTTCTTTCGTGATCCCGCTCGCGAAGTCCCGGCCATGGCCGATGCCGTGCTCTCCCCGGTCGACGGTCGTATCGTCAAAATCGAGCAAAGCGTCAATCCGACGACGGGTGAAGATGCCTTGATGATCAGTGTCTTCATGAACATTTTCAACGTTCACTGCCAACGCTCTCCCGTGGACGGTATTGTGGAAGATGTCCAATACCATCCGGGTAAGTTTATGAACGCTGACTTGGATAAGGCCAGTACCGAAAACGAACGCAATGCCGTGACGGCTCGTTTGGCTGACGGTACGCGCATCACGTTCGTTCAAGTGGCCGGTCTTGTGGCTCGCCGCATTCTTTGCTACGTGCAAAAGGGTGACGAATTGAAGAAGGGCCAACGTTACGGTTTCATCCGTTTCGGTAGCCGTGTTGATATGTATTTGCCGTTGACCGCGACGCCTTGTGTGACGATCGGTGAAAAGGTTCTCGGTACGGAAACCATCCTTGCTAAGTTGGGTCCGAAGGCTTAATTAAACAAAGGGATCAAAATGCGAAAGGTTCGTCGTTCTCCGCGCGCATTGCTCAAACAACGCATCAAGCATGCTCGCGCTCGCAGTATCTATTTGTTGCCGAATTCCTTTACCTTGGCTAGTATGTTCGCCGCTTTCTACGGCGTCATCCAAGCCATGGACGGTTTCTTTGCCAGTGCCGCTATTGCGATTTTCATTTCCATGTTGCTCGACGGCATGGACGGTCGTGTAGCACGTGCTACGGGTACCTCGAGTGAATTCGGTGTGCAATTTGACTCCATCGCCGACATGTTTGCTTTCGGTGTGGCTCCGGCATTGATCGCTTATGAATTTGCCTTGAACACCTTGGGTGGCTTCGGTTGGGCTGCGGCTTTCATTTACTGTGCCGGTGCCGGTATCCGTTTGGCTCGTTTCAATACGATGGTCGGTGTGATCGATAAGGGCTTTTTCCAAGGTTTGGCCAGTCCGGCCGGTGCAGCCTTGGTGATGGGCTTTGTGTGGCTTTTTGAAGCCGGTCAAGTGCCGGTGGAATTCCATGAATACAAGGCTTGCATCACGGCAACGCTCGCTATCTATGCCGGTGTGACGATGATTTCCAATGCGCCGTTCTTTAGCGGTAAGAACATGGGCTTTGTCCGTCGCTTGCCGTTCTGGGCCGTGTTCGTGGCTTGTGTCGTGATCATCGCCTTCTCGACGTATCCGGGTTTGGCAAGTTTCATCTTGTTCTGCGGTTACGCCATGAGCGGTTATCTTTATCAGTTCTATCTCTACTGTCGCGGTTTGCCCAATCCGGTCGATCCGAACGCCGGTATGGAAGACTATTAATCGTCAAACCGATTACAATGGGAGTGGTTAAAACTACTCCCATTTTTTATTGGAAGATTTCATCATGTCTTTTGTGTTTGCTCCTGCACCGATGGCCGTTATTCCGGTCGATGGTGAAAAAGATCTTTATTTCCCGGTCCATCGTGTTTATGGTGTCGCTCGTAACTATGCGGCCGTGAATGCGGCTTTGGGTGAAAAGACGCCGCCCAGCATCTTTTTGAAGCCTGCCGATGCCGTGGTGCCCGTCGACAAGCACGGTGTAACGTTGGATTTCCCGGTGGCGACCGAAGATCTTCACCATGAGATCGAATTGGTGGTGGCAATCGGTAAGGGCGGTAAGAACATCCCGGTTGAAGAAGCCAAGAACCACATTTACGGTTATGCCGTCGGTTTGGATTTGACGCGTCGTGATTTGCAACGCGCCTCTGCCAGCAAGGGGATGCCGTGGGACAGCGCCAAGGCTTTTGATGAGTCTGCTCCCGTGACGCACATTAAACCCGCGGCTCGCACGCCGGAACCGGAAAACCTCGATATTTGGCTCTATATCAATAACGAAAAGATCCAATCGGGTAACACCAATGAAATGATTTGGGGTGTGGCAGAACAAATTGCCTACCTTTCGACGCTTTGGGAATTAAAGCCCGGTGATTTGATCATGACGGGTACGCCTGCCGGCGTCGGTGCCATCAAGCGCGGTGACGCTTTGGAAGGTGGTGTGCAAGGCGTTGGTGTCTTGAAGGTAAATTTTAAAGCCTAAGAGGGTGGTTGGATGCAAGTCATTTCTGCTGAGGTTGGCTATGAAATGATGAAGACGAGCAAGGAGCCGTTTGTGCTCCTTGACGTTCGACATGCCGCTGAATACGAGCGTGGTTTTATTCCGGGGGCAGTCTTGTTGGATAACGACGACATTCTGCGAGAAGAAAACTTGGATGTATTACCCGAAGATAAAAAAACGACATTGATTGTTTATTGTCGATCGGGTCGCCGTAGCAATGTAGCCGCACGAAAGCTTGAAGCGCTCGGTTATGAATCGGTTTTCGATATGGGCGGGATTCTTGACTGGCCTTACGAAATTGAGCGGTAAGCCAAAAAATTTGAGTATGAAAAAACGGCATTTCCGAAGAGGAAATGCCGTTTTCTGTTCGTATGAACGAAGCTATTAGGCCATAGCCTTGATAGCAGCAGCCAAGCGGCTCTTGTGACGAGCAGCAGCGTTAGCGTGCAAAACGTTCTTACGAGCCATCGAATCGATGACAGATTGAGCCTTTTGGAAGGCTTCCGTAGCAGCAGCCTTATCGCCAGCGATCACCAACTTGCGAACGGACTTGATAGCCGTGCGGTATTGGGAACGTTGTGCGGAGAGGTGCTGATTGCGCGCAACAGCTTGACGAGCGCGCTTACGAGCTTGTTTGGAGTTAGCCATTGTTTATCCTTGCCTTAATTTAAAGTGACGGCTGTTAACATACAGCAGCCGCTTTCAAAGGCATTAAGCATTGAAAAGCGCTTCAGCACTAAACGGAAGCGGCTGTTAATCTCTCGTCCAACGGGGTTTGTTGCATTCGATTAGGGCATAAAAACACGCCAAAGATGAACGCATCGTTGGAAAAGTCCCCTACTATACCAAAAAGTTTGCTCAGTCTCAAGTAAAATGTGCTCAAATTTCGAAGATTTTGCTTGCGACTGTTGTACAAAACACAAAAGCTAGTTATTTAGATATGAGTTTATTGAAGGCAGCAGCGACCGTTTCCTCGCTGACACTGATTTCTCGCATCACGGGCGTGATCCGCGACATGTTGATTGCACGTTATTTCGGCGCTTCAGTGGCGACCGACGCGTTCTATGTGGCATTCCGTTTGCCCAACATGTTGCGACGCCTGTTTGCCGAAGGGGCTTTCCAGCAAGCCTTCGTTCCGATGCTCTCTGACGTCAAGGCCAATCAAAGCGAGGCCGAGGTTCGTACGTTCATTGATCGTGTCTTTAGTCTTTTGGCGACTGCCGTCTTGTTGGTGAGCCTCTTGGGTGTGTTAGCCGCTCCCGCTCTGGTTTGGTTGATTGCGGGCGGTTTGGCAGAGCATCCGGTCGGGTTTGATTTGGCTAGCGAAATGACCCGCTGGATGTTCCCGTACATCTTCTTTATGAGTATGGTGGCCATGAGTGCGGCCGTTCTCAACACCTGGAAGCATTTTGCGATTCCGGCCTTTACGCCCGTTTTGCTCAACCTTTCCTTTATTGCGTTTACGCTGTTGTTAACGCCCCATCTTGAGCGACCGATTTTTGCGTTGACTTGTGCGGTCGTTGCGGGCGGCGTTGCGCAGTTAGCCATTCAAATTCCGTCCCTGATGAAGTTGGGTGTATTGCCTCGCCCGGTGAGCCCTTTGGCGGCGGTTAAAGACTTTGCCGTTCGTCGTGTGATGAAATTGATGGTGCCGGCACTTTTTGGTGTCGGTGTGGCGCAATTGTCTTTGTTGATCAATACCAACATCGCCTCTCGTTTGACGACGGGGTCCGTGACGTGGCTTTCTTTTGCCGATCGCTTGATGGAATTCCCGACGGCGCTTTTAGGTGTCGCACTAGGCACGGTGTTGCTGCCGAGCTTGTCGGCAGCCTTTGCCAAACAGGATTTGGTGCGTTACAACGCGCTTTTGGATCACGGTTTGCGTTTGGTAGTCTTATTGGCCGTGCCGGCCGCTATCGGTTTGGGATTGATGGCGGAAGCGTTGGTGGCGTTTCTCTACCAAGGTCGTCACTTCCAAGCCTACGACGTGATGCAAACGAGTTTGGCGGTGATGGGTTATTCCTTCGGTTTGATCGGTTTGATTGCGATTAAGATTTTGGCTCCGGCCTTTTATGCGCGAAAAGACATCCGCACGCCAGTGAAATTTGCAGCCGTGAGTTTGGTTTGTGTTCAGCTCTGTAACATCGTGACGGTACCCGCATTCTCTCATGCCGGTTTGGCCATTTCCGTGGGGATCGGTAGCTGTTTGAATGCGGCACTTTTGCTTGCCACGCTCATTCGTCGCAAGCAATATCAACCGTTAAAAGGTTGGGGGAAGTGGATGTTGGGCGTGGCGATTGCTTCAGCCGCTATGGCTGCTACACTCATTTATTTGCAAACGGGTGTCGATTGGGCGGCGATGCAATCCGAGTGGGTTACTCGAGCCGGTCTTGTGTTGGCTTATATTGTGGCCG
>JAGCMT010000046.1 GCA_017646335.1 Burkholderiaceae bacterium | reverse complement strand
CTTCTTCAACGATATTTTTGACGGTACGGTTAAAGTTGTCACCCATGATGGCCTTCCAGAGTTCACCCATGCCAAATAAACGGGAATAGATCAAAACGATCAAGAGACCAATAAAGATAAAGACAAACGAGCGCGTCTTCATGAACGCGGCCAAAGAAGCGATGGTATTTTCTTTACCCAAACGCCAGGCTTTGAACAAAACGAAGACCATGAGCACAAGGGCAAAATACTTCCATGCGCCGTGAACGATCATGTCAAAGTACGCATCCAGGAGAGGGATTCGAACCCTCGATACGGAAAAACCGTATAACGGATTTCGAGTCCGTCGCATTCGACCTCTCTGCCATCCTTCCGCACGAAGTCGAGCTGAGCATTATAGCGAAATCGAAGAACTTTGTTTGCTCCATTTTTGAGCAATGAGAAAGGCTAATTTAAATAGTCATTGATTCATCTAGGTTTTTTCTCTTAAAATTTTTCTAAAAAATTCAGAATTAACCCTAAAGAAAGGCGATTTTTCCTTATATTTCCTTGGATTATGAATTAACATTAGCAAGTTAATGCTATTTATATATAGTGTTAGGGAATTTTGTGGCGGAAATGAGGAGTAGTTTTATATGACCATCAAAGAAATTCTTGAGCGTAATGTCAAAGCGCACCACCGTCTCGGCATGATCACCAAAGATCTGTACGAAACGTTAAACGATGGTCATCCGCATACGCTTCGCAAATCCATGTTGGAAGAAATGATCAACGCGTCGCTTGAAATTTTGACGGTTGCTCAAGATCTTCATGCACATCTTGCTCAAGATTTGGCTCAACAAGAAACGGATGAACCTGTTGTTGAAGAAAAGCCTGTCAAAAAGACGACTCGTAAAACGGTCGCTAAAAAAACTCCCGCCAAGAAGGAGGATGTTTTAGCCGAAGCTGACGCAAAAGAAGATCCGGCTCAAGAGGTTGCTAAACCGGTTGTAAAGAAGATCACCGCCCGCAAGACGGCGGCAAAGAAAGCCGTAGTCAAAAAAGTGGAAACGGTTGAAGAGGTAAAGGCTGAGGATGCTCCTGCCGTAGAACCTCTCAAGCCTGTAGCCAAGAAGACGGTGCGCAAGACTGCCACCAAGAAGGCTCCGGCTAAAAAAGTTGAGGCCTCCGAAGAGGTAAAGGGCGAAGAAGTGGTGGCTGAGGTGGCTGTTGAGAAGACGCCTGCACGAAAGGCTGCAACGAAGAAAACGTCGACTAAGAAAGCTGCAGTTAAAAAATAAGCCTTCGATTTGAGGCAAATCAAAAGCTTCGAAAGTGAAACAACGTTTCCTTCGAGGCTTTTTTATTGGATTAAATGCGGCAAACGGGCGTTAAGTGCTTGATTTTCAGCTTTCACCCTGTATAATCCCTAATACGTTAAAAACAATAATAAAGGCACTTTTTAAAGTGCCTTTATCGTTTTTATACTCTGTCGGGTACGGAAAGACGCGTTTCCTTCCGTGCAACCCTCAGTGACTAAGTGGTCTGATGAAATATCATCCGGACGACTTCTGAGGTTGGAGATGGGCCCGGCGCCCATTTTTTTTTGGATTTTCTCATCACAACGAGAGATAAATAGATGACTCAAACTGCTGGCGATTTGGTGGAGATCGTTGAACGCACCGTGGAAGGCATGGGTTTCGAATTCGTGGATTTGGAACATTTGCCCCGTGGCATGATGCGCGTGACGATCGATAACGAAGACGGTATCGGCGTGGACGATTGTGAGCGTGTGAGCAATCAGCTCACGCACTTGTTCACGGTGGAAGATATCAACTATGAACGATTGGAGGTCTCCTCGCCCGGCGTGGAACGTCCGTTAAAGCGCGAGCGCGATTGGAAGCGTTTTGTGGGTAAGCTCGCTCACGTGGAGCTCTTCGCTCCGTTGATGGCCGAAGGTTTCCCGGAAGCCGGTCGCCGCAAGCTTGACGGTCGCATCCAAGGCGTCAAGGGTGAAGGCGCAGAAGCAGTCATCGAATTTTTGTTTACGGATGAAAAGCCGGCTAAGACTCCCGCTCAAGCCGCTCGTGAGCGTATCGCTCAAAAGCGTGCAGGCAAGAAAGTCCAAGCGGTTGAGCCGGTGGCGGTGACGTTTGCCATGGCAGAAGTTGACCGTGCTTATTTAGTTGCAGAATTAAATTTCAAAGGGAAGTAAAAATGAATCGCGAAATGCTTGAAATGGTTGAAGTGTTGGCACAAGAAAAGAACGTGCCCCGCGAAATCGTGTTCGGTGTGTTGGAAGTGGCTTTGGGTTCGGCTGTGAAGAAGGCCAATTTCCCGGGTCAAGACGCCGATATCGAAGTGCAAGTCGATCGTGCTACGGGTGACTACCAAGCTTGGCGCCGTTGGTTGGTCGTGGCTGACGAAGAAGGTTTGCAAGAACCCGATCGTCAAGAAATGTTCTCTGACATTCATGAAGACTATCCGGAATTGCAAGTGGGTGATTACATCCGCGTTGAAGTGCAAAACATCAATAGCTCCGGTCGTCGCTTCGCTCAAGATGCCAAGCAAGTGATCCTTCAACGTTTGCGCGATGCAGAACGCGAACAAATGTTGGTTGAATTCTTGGCTCGCGATGAAAAGATCGTGAATGGTCAAGTCAAGCGTATGGACAAGGGCGACGCTATCGTTGAAATCGGTAAGGTTGAGGCTCGTTTGCCGCGCTCTGAAATGTTGCCCAAGGAAAGCTATCGTCCGGGCGATCGCGTTCGCGCATTCGTTGCTCGCATCGATCGCACGAGCAAGGGTCAACAAATCTTCTTGTCTCGTACCTCTGCCGAATTCATCAAGGCCCTTTTTGCAATGCAAGTGCCGGAAATCGAAGAAGGTCTCTTGGAAATCAAGTCTGCCGCTCGTGATCCGGGTAGCCGCGCCAAGATTGCCGTTCAAGCCAAGGACGCCCGTTTGGATCCGGTCGGTACCTGCATCGGTGTGCGCGGTACGCGTGTGAATGCCGTGACGAATGAATTGGGTGGTGAACGTGTTGATATCGTCGTTTGGGACGATGAGCCGGCTCAATTTGTCGTGAGCGCTTTGGAACCGGCTAAGGTTTCCGGCGTGGTGATGCTTGAAGACACGCACACGATGGAAGTCATCGTTGATGAAGATAACTTGGCAATCGCCATCGGTCGTGCCGGTCAAAACGTTCGTTTGGCTAGCGAATTGACGGGTTGGAAGATCGACATCATGACCAACGAAGAAGCCAACCAAAAGCGTGACGAAGAAACGGCCAAGATCCGTGGCGAATTCATGGATAAGCTCGATGTGGATGCGGCTGTTGCTGACATCTTGATCGAAAACGGTATTTCTTCCATCGAAGAAGTGGCTTACGTTCCGGAAGCCGAACTTCTCGAAATCGAAGCCTTTGACGAAGATACGGTCAAGCTTTTGCGTGAACGTGCCCGTACGAAGTGCTTGATGCAAGACCTCGAACGTGAAGAAAACTTGCGCCAAGCCGAGCCGGAGATGCTCGAATTGGAAGGTATGGACAACGATTTGGTGAACGTGTTGGTCAGCCACGACGTGAAGACGCGTGATGACTTGGCTGAATTGGCTGTCGACGAACTCGTGGAAATGGCCGGCATCGATGCCGAACGTGCCTCCAAGTTGATCTTGGCTGCTCGTGCTCACTGGTTCAATAACTAATGGTGTGACGCGTTTAACGCTCAGACGAAGGAGAAACTATGGCCAGTACGACAGTTATCGCGTTAGCCAATGAAATGAAGGTTCCGGCAGAAAAGATCTTGGAACAATTGCACGAAGCCGGTATCTACAAGCAATCCCCCAATGATGTGGTGACGCCGCAAGATCAGGCGAAGCTTTTGAATTACTTGCGTCAAGACCGTCACGCCAAGGATCGTAAGATTAGTGTGACGCGTAAGGAAACGACCACGGTTAAGCAAGCCGATGGCCAACACACGGTCAAGGTCGAAGTGCGTCGTAAGCGCGTTTTCGTTAAGCAAGCTCCGCAAGCTACCGATCGCAGCCGCGAAGACATGATTGCTCAAGAACGTGCTCGTGCTTTGGAAGAAGCTCGCGCCAAGATGCAAGCTGAAAAGGAAGCTCAAGAAAAGGCTCAACGTGAAGCCGAAGAGCAAAAAAAGCGCGCCGAAATGGAGGCGAAGATGAAGGCTGAAGCTGAAAAGGAGGCTCGTGAAGAAGCAGAACGTGCCGCCCAACAAAAGGCTCAAGCTGCTCGTCAGCAACCCAAGCAAGTCGCCCGTCCGACTCAACCGCAACGCACCGATCGTCGCACGGGTAATGTCCCGAGCGAACAAGATCGTGCTCGTCGCGAAGAAGCCAAGCGCCGTGCTGAGGAAGAAGCTCGCGCGATCCGTGACATGATGAATAAGCCCAAGACGGGTGTCTTGAAGGCCAAGCCTGAAGCTAAGCCCATCGAAGTCAAGAAGGGCAACGACATGAAGAAGAAGGGCGCTAAGCCCGGTCTTAACAAGGATCGTGACGACGATACCAAGAAGAGCGGTGGCGGTAAGCACGCCGG
>JAGCMT010000045.1 GCA_017646335.1 Burkholderiaceae bacterium | reverse complement strand
GACAAGGCTCGAGTCGGTTTGATGGCGACGTCCGGTACGGTCCGCACGGGCATCTACGGCTTGAAGGCTGAAAAGATGGGCATGAAGATGTTCACGCCGGATGCCGAATTCCAAGAACGCGTGATGGCTGCCATCTATGGCCCGAAGGGTGCCAAGGCCGGTTACACGACGGGTGAATGCTATGACGACCTCTACGCTGCTGCCGAGCACTTGGTCACGAAGTATGACTGCAACGTGTTGATCCTCGGTTGCACGGAACTCCCGTTGATCTTCCACGAATGCGAAGATTTCGCTTGCGGTGGTAAGACCGTTGAGATCGTTGACCCGACGGCTACCTTGGCTCGCAAGGCCGTTGAAGTAGCCATGGCTACGAATAAGGAACGTGGTACACGTTAATTGACTAAGAAAAAGAAAATCGGGTTACTGCTTTTATACAGTAACCCGATTTTTTATTAACGGAATCGATTAGCGACCGAAACTCTTACGAGCCGGGCGAGCGGCACCGGAGCTCGTGCGACGAGCACCGGCAGGAGCAGCCCCTCGGCTATTCGTCGGACGACGACGCGGAGCCTTGGCCTTTTCTGCCAAGCCTTCATAGCCCTTATCATAGACGTCCTTGCGGCTTGCGAACTTACGACCGCCCTTATTGGCACCTTGACCGGCCACGGTCTTCGTACGCGGCACGCGCGGAGCGCTCTTGGTCTTATCAGACGTGATGGCTTGCAGGTCATCACTCTTGACCACACCGGCACGAGTGTTGCCGGCCTTCAAGTCCTTCACCCAAGCGTCGACCCATTCCGGCGTCAATTCCATCTTGGCGCCACGCGGAAGGTCCTTCGGCAACAAGACGGCACCGAAGCGAACACGAATCAAGCGAGAAACGTTCAAATTCACGGCTTCAAACGTACGACGCACTTCACGGTTACGGCCTTCAGCCAAGGTTACTCGATACCAATGGTTGGAACCCACGCCACCGATGTCTTCAACGGAAGAGAAAGCGGCAATGCCGTCATCAAGCTTCACGCCCTTTAAGAGCTTTTCCTTGTTTTCTTCCGTCAATTCACCCTGCACGCGCACGGCGTACTCACGCTCGATACGATAACGCGGGTGCATCAAAAGGTTGGCCAGTTCACCGCTCGTCGTAAAGAGCAAAACACCTTCGGTATTAAAGTCCAAACGACCCACGGCAATCCAACGAGCCCCTTGCAAACGCGGCAAGCGAGCAAACACGCTCGGACGACCTTCCGGGTCATCCATGGAAACGATTTCACCGGCAGGCTTGTGATAAAGCAAAACGCGCGGTGCTTCATCCTTAACCGACTCACGACGAATCAAGCGACCCTTCACGCGAATCATATCGCTTGCGCGCACACGATCACCGACCTTGGCCACATCACCGTTGATCGTCACGACACCCGTGGCAATCAAGGCTTCCATATCACGGCGAGAGCCGAGACCGGCATCGGCCAAAACTTTTTGCAATTTTTCCGTAGAACCCGTATCCACCGGAGCCGCAACCTTTTGTTCCGTCACGGCACGCTCTTCGAACTTGCGTTCACGGCGTTCAGCAACGGTCTTGGTCGGGCGACGGAACGGCGTCTTTTTCACAAAGGGCTTACCCATCGGTTTCTTACCGGTTGATTTTTTGTTGTTCTCTCTCATTTACTTTTCTCCGAAGGCACCGCCTTCGCTAAGCTCTCTAAGCGAGCATGTTCGGCATCGATTGCTGCTAACAATGGCGAATCCAGCAAGCGATGTTGTCGCAATTCTTCTTCGCGATCGTATTGACCTTCAAAAAGCTCAAACGCTTCGGCTTCTTCCGGCGCCGTTTCACTCAAACTCGGTAACTCATTTAATGAGTTAAGCCCCAAATCGAGCAAAAATTGACGAGTCGTGGCAAAAAGTTCCGGATGTCCGATCGTTTCTCGTCGACCGATCACTTCGATCCAGTTTCGATCCAAAAGCGTGCGAATCGCTTGAGGGTTCACGGTCACGCCACGGATCTTTTCGATGTCCCCACGCGTGACGGGCTGACGATAAGCAATCACCGCCAACGTTTCCATCACGGTACGCGTGTATTTCGGGGCTTCTTCCGGGTGGAGTTTTCGCAAAATATCGCGCATCTCCGCAACCGACTGAAACCGCCACAAACCTTCGCCCACTTCACGCAGTTCCAGCGCTCGCCCTGCCCATCGCTCTTGCAAAAGCATGAGCAATCGGGCGATTTCCGGCTTCGTATAACGTTTATCGAAGCACTG
>JAGCMT010000044.1 GCA_017646335.1 Burkholderiaceae bacterium | reverse complement strand
CTTCTTCAACGCGTGGAAGACTTCAGCACCGTAGCGAACGGCTTCGCGGAAGCTCGGAGCGCCACCAGGGATGATCATGAATTCTTGGATGTCGAGGTTGTTGTTAGCGTGTGCACCGCCGTTGATGACGTTCATCATCGGAACCGGCATTTGCACGGCGCCCATACCGCCCAAGTAGCGATAAAGCGGCATACCCACATAGTCAGCAGCGGCACGTGCGCAAGCCATGGAAACGCCCAACATGGCGTTGGCGCCCAAGTTGCTCTTATTTTCCGTACCGTCTTCAGCGATCATTTCAGCGTCAATGGCAGCTTGGTCCGTCACGTCGTAACCAACCAAAAGCGGATTGATCTTCAAATGAACGTTTTGAACGGCCTTCATGACACCCTTGCCGCAATAGCGTTCGTCCTTATCGCGCAATTCCAAAGCTTCGCGAACACCCGTGGAGGCACCGGACGGCACAGCAGCGCGACCGAAGACACCGCAGTCCAAGTGCACTTCGCACTCGACGGTCGGATTGCCGCGGCTATCCAAGATCTCACGAGCAACAATGACGTTAATGGTAGGCATGTTTGTATTCCCCAAAAATTGATGGATAAAAAACTGTCTTGGTGCTCACACAAGGCTTGCACCAAGTTCAAAAAAACTTTTAGTCGTTAATCGTCTCTTCGAGCATCGGTTGAGCCTTGACCACACGGTCAATAGCCACCAAGCTTTCAAGCAATTCACGCATGCGATGCAACGGCACCAAGTTCGGACCGTCACTCTTAGCCTCAGCAGGATTCGGGTGCGTTTCCATGAAAAGACCGGCAACGCCCACGGCAACGGCTGCACGAGCCAACGACGGCACAAATTCACGAGCGCCGCCCGAGCTCGTACCGTTACCGCCCGGCAACTGTACGGAGTGCGTGGCATCGTAGACGACCGGATGACCCGTTTGACGCATGATGACAAGGCTACGCATATCGCTCACCAAGTTGCCGTAACCAAACGATGCACCGCGTTCGCAGCACATGAAGTTATCTTCGGGAAGACCGGCTTCGCGAGCGGCTTCACGGGCCTTGGCCATCACATTGACCATGTCACCCGGAGCCAAGAATTGACCCTTCTTGATGTTGACGGGCTTACCCGATTGTGCGCAAGCGCGAATGAAGTCCGTTTGACGGCAAAGGAAAGCCGGCGTTTGCAAAACGTCGACGTATTGAGCGACCAAAGGCACTTCTTCGGCGGTGTGAACGTCGGTAATCACCGGAACGCCCACCACTTCACGGACTTTGGCAAGGATCTCAAGACCCTTTTGCATGCCCGGACCACGATAGCTCGTGCTCGAAGTACGATTGGCTTTATCGTAACTGGCTTTAAAGATGTAGTTGATACCGAGATCGTCACAAATCTTTTTCATCTCGGTGGCGATTTCAATGGCCAACTCTTCGTTTTCCAACGAACAAGGACCGGCCATCAAGAAAAACGGCTTATCCAAACCGATTTCAAAACCACATAATTTCATAGTTTGTCTCTAGAGCGGATCGAACGTACAACGACCGATCACGGAATTGATATCAACTATTGATTCTAACGAAAAGCACCCAAAAAAACGCTCGAAAAACGATGATGTACTGACGTAAAACACAAAAGCCTCGGTCTGAGGCTTCTGTGTTTACATTCTTCATGAGAATTCGCGAATTTCTCTCGAGAAAATCAGGCTTTTTCTTCGTGTTCCCACTCGGGTTGAAGCGTGACGTGATCGATACCGAATCGCTCCTTCACGGTCTTGCGAATGCAATCCAAAATAACGGGCCAATGTTGGTACGTATCAATCGTGACGTGAGCGGTGATCGAATATTGGTTCGGACTCATGCTCCAGACATGAAGGTCATGAACGGCTTCAACCCCCTCGACATGAGCGATCGCATCACCGACATCTTCGTACTTCATCCCTCGCGGCACACCGTCCAAGAGAATATGGATCGTGTCCTTGAGTACGCCCCAAGCGGCCTTCAACACCAAGCAACCGATCAAAATCGAGAGAATCGGGTCGATGATCGTGGAGCCGCCGAGATAAATCACCGTACCGGCAATGATGGCGGCAATCGAACCCAACAAGTCACCCAAAACATGAACCAACGCCGCACGGGTATTGACATTGTCTCGATCGCGCGACAACGACCAAGCCACTCCAAGATTAACGATCAAACCGATCGAGGCGATGAGAATAACGTTGCCTCCGGCCACGGCAGGCGGATTTTGAAAACGTTCGACGGCTTCATAAAAGACCCAACCGATTACGACAAACATCGCCAAGGCATTGATAAAAGCAGCCAACACTTCGATGCGAGCATGACCGAACGAGTGATGGCGGTCCGCACCGCTACGCGAAAGCCAATTGGCAACGAGCGCAAAAAGCAAACTTGCCGAATCGGTCAACATGTGACCGGCGTCCCCGATCAACGCCAACGAATTACTGATGACGCCGCCTACGAATTCGGCAAACGAAAAACCTAATGTCAGGATAACGGCAACGGCTAAAACACTCGTTTTAACCTCTTGCGCGCTGTGATCGAGCTCACTGTCGCCTACGTTATGACTCGAGAGTCGTTGTTGTTTGGAGAGATCGGACATGATGGGAGACTTTCTATTCTGATTTCTAGTCGTTAAGTCTAGCGTGTCGAAAGCGCCTAATGGATATTCCTCAGATCTAACCGTTCGGATTCTTTTTCGAAGTCTTAATTCACGTCAAATCCACTAAAATATCGTCATCATGAGCGCAGTGTATTTTTTGATTCCAGGGGCACGTTTACCGAAAGCAGTTATCTCAAGTGTTACTTCGACACTTGATCGTCGTGTGTTTGACGAACTGACACGCGGTGCCGACCCCGTTCAGGTCCAACAGTTAGTCCAGCGTCCGATTCTTGAAGGCGCTGTTCATTTGGTGTGGCTTCAACAAGTCGTTGGCAAACTCGGTGGCATGCCGCAAACGGCCGCTTTCGAGTGGGAAGCCGACGGCGGTCCTTCCATGTCCACGGAAACGTGGCGTCTTTGGGCATACCATTTCGAAACCGATGATGGCGGTCGCCGAACCGTCGCCCTCACGCATCCTTTCACGCAAGACGAACGCAATCGTTTGCATGACGATCTTTTAGCCATCGTTCGTCAATTCAACTTCCAACTCCAACAATGGGAAGGTCGCTGGTATCTCACTCGTAAAGACGATTGGGAATGCCAAGCTCGCCCCTGGTGCGCACAACATCATCAGTACTACACCGAAAGTTGTTACTGGGGTGAAGAATTCGAAACGATGCGTCAAACCATCGCCGACTTCTTAAAGGACCATCCGGTCAACCAAGATCGAAAAGCCGCCGGCTTTGAAACGATCGACGGTTTGTGGCCCGAAGGCGGTTCTCGTCGATTCTTGCTTAAGGCCTCCACTTTACGAGCCGTCATGGCAAACGATTCGTATGTGCATGGTTGGGCTCAAAATGCCGGCCTTTTGAATTTCCGCACGATCCGCGTCCAAGATGCTTGGCCCGAAGCGCCCGAGGGTGATTTGTTGGCCGTGATCGACGACCTTTACGAGCCGTATCGCCGAGGGGATTGGACCGCTTGGGCTCAAGCGTGGCCTCTTGTGTGGGAACGTATCCAAAAATTGGCTGCCGAAGCCAAATCGCGTCGCTGTCAGAAAGTGGTGCTGATCGCTTCGGGTTCGGTCGATACGCATACGACCGGCGTGGAATTCAAAAAAACAAGCGGCCTCTTTGCACGCTTTAGCAAGCCTAAAGCCTTGTCTTTAGACGACTTTTTAAGTGAGTGAGGATTTCCATGACACAGTTTATCCAACGAGAAGTCCCCGAAGTCATCGCTCAAGGCTTGGTCAATGAAGGTTACCATCCGGCCTTGGCTCGCGTCTTAGCAAGCCGCGGTATTCGTACGCCTGAAGACCTCTCGGCAGACTGGCGAGGCATGCTCGCGCCTAACACGTTGTTGGGCACCGATGCCGCCGCCAAACTCTTAGCCGATACGATCGAACAAAACAAACGAATCATGATCGTTGCGGACTACGACTGCGACGGTGCGACCGCTTGTGCCGTTGCCATTCGCGGTCTTCGATCCATGGGGGCAACGGTCGATTACATCGTCCCTGACCGCTTCGTTTACGGTTACGGTTTGACCCCGGCAATCGTGGACTTGGCCATTGAGAAGAAGCCCGATTTGATTGTGACGGTCGACAACGGCATGGCCAGTTTCGACGGCGTCGAACGCGCCAAAGCGCTCGGTATCGAAGTGTTGATTACCGATCACCACTTGCCGGCAGAAACCTTGCCCGCAGCCGCTTGTATCGTCAATCCGAATACTCCGGGTTGCCAATTCCCCAGCAAGAATTTGGCCGGCGTGGGCGTGATGTATTACGTTTTGATGGCGCTTCGAGCCGAGCTTCGCAATCGCGGTCATTTCGCCAATCGTCCGCAACCGCGCTTGGATACGCTCGTCGATTTGGTTGCCTTAGGCACCGTCGCCGACGTGGTCAAGCTCGATAAAAACAATCGCATCTTGGTCCAACAAGGTTTGAATCGTGTCCGAAACGGCAACTGTCAGCCGGGGCTTCGTGCGTTATTCGAAGTGGCCGGTCGCCCGAGCACTCAAGCCAAAGTTCGAGATTTCGGCTTTGTGGTCGCGCCTCGCATCAATGCCGCGGGTCGTCTTGATTTGATGACCACGGGTGTCGAATGTTTGATCAGCGACGATGACCATGAAGCGCGTCGTTACGCCCAACAGCTTGAAGATTTGAACCGCGAACGCCGCGAGTTGGAATTGGATATGCAATGGGATGCGGCCATGTTATTGCACAAGATCGACGTCAATCGACAACGTACGATCAGCTTGTTTGAACCGAGCTGGCACCAAGGGATTGTCGGCTTGGTCGCCAGTCGCGTCAAAGAAAGTAAGCACCGCCCGACCATTGCATTTGCCACGGCCGCCGAGGGTGAACTCAAGGGGTCCGGTCGCTCGATCGAAGGGATCCATCTTCGAGACATGCTCGACTTGGTCACCAAAAAGCGCCCCGGTTTGATCAAAAAATTCGGCGGTCACGCCATGGCAGCCGGTTTGACGATCGATGCCAACGGTTTTGACGATTTCTGCCGTATTTTTGAAGAGGTCGTTGAACAAAATAACGACGAAAGTGCTTTTGAACGACACGTCTTGGTCGATGGCGGTTTAGAGCCGCACGAGATCAGCGTCAACCTGATCGAATCGATCAATGAGCAAATTTGGGGTCAAGGTTTCTTGCCGCCTTTGTTTGCCAACGAATTTAAAGTGCTTCAACAAACGCTACTCAAGGGTGGTCACTTGAAGCTGACTTTGGAACTCGACGGCGTTCGCTATAGCGGCATCTTTTTCCGTCGAAGTGCCGAGATTCCCAACCGTGCTCGATTGGCCTATCGCCCCGAACTCAACGAGTGGATGGGACGCACCAACATCCAACTTGTCATCGAACACGTAGAATCCTAAACAAATCAAACACTTATAAACAATCGCGCCGAAAACCTTTTTCGGCGCGTTTTGTTATCTAGTCCTTTGTTTTATTGCACATTTTGCGCTAAAATAAGGAGCTTTAATTTTTTCAGGACGGATCTTGTCATGACTCGTACGCCTTTTGTTGTTGCAAACTGGAAGATGAACGGTAACACGCAAGCTAATCTTGCTTGGATCGAATCTGCTAAGCCGCAATTGCATGCTGGCCATTATCGTTGTGACATCGCCGTGTGCGCTCCGGCACTCTACCTCACGCAATTGGTCGATGGTTTCAAGAACACGGCCGTGATGGTGGGTGCTCAAAATTGCGCCAGTTATGAAGAAGGTGCCTACACGGGTGAAATCTCCGCAGCCATGTTGGCTGACGTTGATTGTGACCTCGTGATCCTTGGGCACTCTGAACGCCGTACGCTTTTCGGTGACACCGATGAACTCGTTGCCGAAAAAGCCAAGCTCGCTTTCTCTCACGCCGTGATGCCGATTCTCTGTGTGGGTGAAACGCTTGAAGAACGCGAAGCCGGTCGTACGATCGAAGTGGTGACGCGTCAATTGCGTGCGGTTTTGGACGTCACGGGCATCATGCCGTTTGTGGCCGGCGCCATCGCCTACGAACCTGTTTGGGCGATCGGTACCGGTAAGAGCGCAACGCCGGCCGATGCTCAAGCTGTTCACGCAGCTTTGCGTGCCGAGTTGGCCGCCTACAATGCCGATGCAAGCCAAAAGGTTCGCATTCTCTACG
Organism: Burkholderiaceae bacterium; assembly: GCA_017646335.1. GTDB lineage: Bacteria > Pseudomonadota > Gammaproteobacteria > Burkholderiales > Burkholderiaceae_F > Aphodousia. The sequence goes on along the minus strand of JAGCMT010000044.1, from coordinate 2,182 downwards.
GCGGTAGCGTCAAGCCGGGTAACGCTCGTGAGCTCTTCGAACAACCTGATATCGACGGCGCACTCGTCGGTGGTGCCGCTTTGAAGTCGAGTGATTTTTTGGGCATTTGCGATCACGCAAACGCTTTGACTGAATAAAAAATATTTCGTCTCTTAGACAAGAAAAGGAAAATCGAAAGATGTCTATGTTGGTTTCTATCGCTGTTGTCGTGCAGATCGTTTCTGCTATCGCAGTGATCGTTTTGGTTTTGTTGCAACACGGTAAGGGCGCTGATTTGGGCGCAGCCTTCGGTAGCGGTGCTAGCGGTTCTTTGTTCGGTGCTAGCGGTTCTGCCAACTTCTTGTCTCGTATGACGGCTGTTGGCGCTACGCTCTTCTTCCTCTCCACGATGGCTATCACGTTGGGCTCCGGCGCTTTCAAGAAGCAAGCTGCTCCGGCTGGCGGCGTTTTGACGACGACGATCGAACAAAACATTGATGCAAATCAACCCGCACAACAAAACGGTTTGCAATCTAACCAAATTCCGCGATAAAATAAGCGGCTCTGATTTGATGAACAATCAAATCACCTCTTAAGCGGCCGTGGCGAAATTGGTAGACGCACTATCTTGAGGGGGTAGCGGGGAGACCCATATGAGTTCGACTCTCATCGGCCGCACCAAAATTCAAAAGCCTTGAAGCGAAAGCTTCAAGGCTTTTTCTCTATCCACTCCCCGATTCCGTTTTTATCGCACAAAGAAAAAGCTCCCCCGATTTCTCTGGAGGAGCTTCGAAATGGATTGCGTACGAATTACTTGTGGTACAAGCGCTTGGTTTCGTAGTGCGGTTGGCAACTGACGTTGATACCCAAACGGCGCAAGAGGCGTTCGTCTTCGTCACTGATGATCACGGAGAAGTGAACTTCAGAACCACGCAAACGAGACAATTGTTCCTTGGCCTTCTCGGCAACCGGATCGTGTAAAGCAGAAATCGTTAAAGCCAAGAGTACTTCATCGACGTGCAAGCGCGGGTTCTTATGCAAAAGGTAACCCGTCTTCAACGCACAGATCGGTTCCAACACGCGAGAAGCGATCAAGTCAACTTCATGGTCGATACCGGCCAATGCCTTCAATGCATTCAAAATCATGGCCGAAGCGGCACCCAACGTGTCAGACGTCTTACCCGTCACGACACGACCGTCAGGCAACATAATGGCCGCTGCCGGTGCACCCGTTTGTTCAGCCTTATCCAATGCCACTGCCACAGCCGGGAAGATTTCCGGCGTCGTGTTCGATTGATTCATGAGAAGCTTAAGCTTATTGATCTCATGCTCGTTCGAATAGCCACGCATGCGCTTAACACCGGCGGCATAGTAGCGACGAAGAATTTCCATGCGAGAAGCTTGGCAGCACACTGCATCGTCAACGATGCAATTACCGGCCATGTTCACACCCATGTCCGTCGGAGACTTGTAGGGCGACTCGCCTTGGATACGTTCGAAAATCGCATTCAACACCGGGAAGATTTCGACGTCACGGTTATAGTTCACCGCCGTTTCGCCATAAGCTTCCAAGTGGAACGGATCGATCATGTTGACGTCGTTGAGGTCGGCCGTCGCGGCTTCATAAGCCAAATTGACCGGATGCTTCAACGGCAAATTCCAAATCGGGAATGTCTCATACTTGGCATAACCGGCCGTCACACCGCGTTGGTGATCATGGTAGAGCTGGCTCAAGCACGTGGCCATCTTGCCACTGCCCGGCCCCGGAGCCGTGACAACGATCAACGAATGCGTCGTTTCGATGTAGTCGTTCTTACCCAAGCCTTCTTCGCTCACGATGTATTCAACATCGGAAGGATAACCGGCAATGGGATAGTGGCAATAGCTCTTCACACCCAACGTCTCCAAACGCTTCTTGAAAGCTTCCGCCGACTTTTGACCCGTAAATTGCGTCAACACCACGCTACCGACGTAAAGACCCAATTCACGGAAAGTATCGATCAAACGCAACACGTCTTCATCGTACGTAATACCCAAATCACCGCGAACCTTGTTGGATTCGATGTCAGCAGCGTTGATGGTGATCACCACTTCAACATCTTCTTTGAGTTGCTTCAATTGTCGTTGAAGTTCGTCGTTTGAAAGTTGTTGTTGAAGCGTTTTGTGAAGTTTTTCTTGGGTAGAAAGTTCCTCTTTGATGTCG
>JAGCMT010000043.1 GCA_017646335.1 Burkholderiaceae bacterium | reverse complement strand
CTCAAGCGTTGATCGAAGTGATGAAACACGTGGGGGAAAAAGAATTTTCTCGGGGTTAACAAACGCCCATAACGATCAAAGCCTACCGACATGAATCGGTAGGCTTTGTCGTTTCTAGGAATCAAGAAAGGTTAGTCGATGTATTCGCACTTCTTGATGATTTCTTCAACGATCGGTTGAGCCGTTGCGCGGAACGTAGCCTTGTTTTGTTCAAACAAGTTACCGCCGTGCGTATCAACGGAAACGATCAAAGGACCGAATTCCTTCACACGCATCACCCACATGGACTCCGGCATACCGAGGTCTTGCCATTGAACGTCTTCAACTTCTTCAACGCAGTTAGCAGCCAAAACAGCGCAACCGCCCGGGAAGACACAGTGCAAAGCCTTGTACTTCATGCAGCCTTCGACCGTATTCGGACCCATACCGCCCTTACCGATGATTAACTTAACACCGGTTTGTTCGATGAATTCCTTTTCGTACTTTTCCATACGCATGGACGTCGTCGGGCCGATGGACACAGTCTTGTAACCGCTACCGGACTCTTCACACGGCACCATGATCGGACCAGCGTGGAAAATGGCCTTACCGTTCAAATCCACGGGCAATTGACGACCTTGAGCGACCAAACGCGTATGAGCGCAGTCACGAGCCGTGATCAAGTAACCGTTCAAATAAATGACATCGCCAATCTTGATATCTTCAAGGTCTTCAGCCTTGATCGGCGTGGTTAAAATCTTCTTACTCACAGCTCAACTCCCTTATGAGAAATCATTTCATACGTCAAGTCAGCATTGACCTTGATGCAAGCGCGACGGTGAGCCCAGCAGCCCACGGAAACGCCAACGGCCAAGCAAGACGGATGGCGGGCAGCTTGTTCAACGTTAACACCCATCACGGACTTCACACCCGTCAAACCGCCCGGACCGATATTGATCTTGTTGAGACCTTCTTCGATCAAGCGTTCGAACTCGGCACCACGTTCGTTCGGATTCACGGAGTCGATCGGACGCATCAAAGCCTTCTTAGAAAGCGTTGCAGCCACTTCAACGGAACCGCCGATACCGATACCGACTAAGAGCGGCGGGCAAGCATTGATACCGCGTTCGGTAATCACGTCAAAGATCGTGCGAACGATGCCTTCATAACCTTCAACCGGCATCAAGACCTTGGCCGTACCCGGCAAGGAGCAACCACCACCGGCCATGTAACCGTAGATGATGCATTCGTCATTGTTCGGAACGATTTCCCAGTCAACCCAAGGAATACGAACACCCGTGTTGTTACCCGTGTTCTTTTCATCAAAGATTTGCACGGCATTGTGACGCAACGGAGCTTCCTTCGTGGCACGGATCGTGGCTTCACGCAAGCAATCTTGCAATTCGTTGATCAACGGGAAATTCGTACCGCATTGAACGAAATATTGGATCACACCCGTGTCTTGGCAGGCCGGCACATTTTGCTTCTTAGCCAATTCAAGGTCCGTAAACATCGAGTCGTAAATCAACTTGCCGATGTCGGTATTTTGCTCAGCGCGCAGTTCCGTCAAGCGCTTGGTCACATCATCCGGCATGTACTTGCCGAGATAAGACGTGAACTTCGCCATCAAGTCTGTGAACTGGAGGGTAAGTTCTTCTTTGCTCATGGTTTCAATCCCCCGTGATAAATAAGTCTCTGTCAGCCGTTACCCCAATGGGAACTTTTGACCGTCGATGCATTGTCAACCAAGCCAATCAATAATTCAAATACACTAAGAACTATCGACTCAATAACTCATGGACAATACTTCCATTCAAAACCCAATCAACGACTCAAATAACATCGCTATCTATTTGATTTTTAATCATTTCCAACCCACACCCTTTTGCAAACAAAAACCAAGGGAATGTATTTCGAATGAAACGGACAAAAAGCACGAATCGTTTTCTTGAGTCAAATCAAGCATTACCCGCACGTTTGCAAACTCGTTTACAACAACGCTTAACTTGTTGAGATTAAAAAGAAAAAGCTCGATGTCATCAACAACATCGAGCTTCATCGTGAAATGCAAAAGTCTTAGTCGTCGAAATGTTCGATCATTTCACGAAGGACATCGGTCGCCATCAAAAAGTCGTCCATTTGCATGTCTTCATGCGGATTGTGAGAACCGTTTTGGTTGGCAACAAACAGCATGGCCATCGGGATGCCGGCCTGCTCGATGGCCATCCCGTCGTGACCGGCGCCACTGGCCATTCGAAGCATCTTAACATCGACGCGGTCGGCAGCATCCTGAAGTTTGCGCATTAACTCAGGATCACAAGCCGAAGGCGGTGTATAAAGCGGTACATCAAACTCAAATCGAACGCCGAACTCCGCTTCCACCCGCTTGGCTTCTTCGTAGAAGATTTCCGTAAAGACTTCCTTTGTCTCTTCAGAAAGCGTACGGATATCGACGCTAAAGGTCACTTCACCCGGGATGATATTGAGAGCGGCAAAACTGGGCGTATTGCAAATGCCGACCGTAAAGACCAAATCATCACCGGCTTGGACACGTTCATGCCATTTTTCTCGTGCACGAACAAAGAAAGTCGAAGCCGCCATCAAGGCATCTTGGCGAGCATCATACTCAATGGCCCCGGCATGAGCCGTCGTACCGATGCACTTCACCGCCAAATGGAAATAGCACCCGCGAATCCCCGTCACCAAACCGACGCGTGTATCAGGCAAGCTATCCAACTTCGGGGATTGATCGATATGGATCTCAATGTAAGCGGCAAGCTTTTTCAAATCCATCACGGGTTCGCCCGTCGTCAAACGCATCGGGTCAACACCACAAGCCTGCATGGCTTCACCCAAGGTCGGACCGTCGGCCGAATGGCGACGTTGCAAATCATGCGCCTTGACCTTACCGCACAAGCCCAACGAACCAAACAGTCCGCGCTCCTCACAGCGGAAGCAATTGACTCGAAGATCGCGTTCCAGTTCAATGCCTTCAGACTTTAACCAACGAGCCACCGCCATCGCTGCCGTCACACCCGCCAAACCGTCGTAATTGCCGCCTTCCGGAACGCTATCGGCATGACTACCGGTAACAATAGCCGGTAGATCACGATTTTTACCGGGCAAAATCATCCAAAGATTGCCGGCCAAATCGTATTCGGTTTCCAAACCCATCGAGACCGCTACCGATTCGATGTGCTTCATCACGCGCGTTTCCGTTTCGGAATAACCCAATCGAGTCACCCCCCATTGCGAACGACTCAACTGACGCACTTCATCAAAAAGCTTTTGAGCAAATGGGGCCGTTTGTTCACGAAAACGAATCGATGCCGACATGACAATCTCCAAAATACGATTTTTCCATTCTACCCCCAAGAAAAAAAGAATGACTTTTTGCACGAGCCGCTCTTTGGACGAAAGAAAAACCGAAATTCCCTCTCGACTTTGATTTACATCAAGTACAAATTTTGTCGACAAGAAAAAACAAACACCTTCGACAAAATCGGCTATCCACTTGATATCAAAAGATTTTTCTAGTTTTCAACGAAATCTTAACAAAATGAGCCTCTGATACCACTATCAACCTTTCTCTAAGACATTTTTCTTAGCGCTATAGCGACAACGGCTCTCCTTAGCGAAATGAATAATGAAGGATTCTTCCATAAAAACAATAACTTATCATCAAATTCATTTTGTCGACATAATTCACACAATTATCGTCATATAAATAAAATAAACCATATAAAAATCAATCAGTTAGAAGCTTGCAAGACCCCAACCCGTCCGTAAACTCTCTCCTCACACACAGCGCAACGCAGCGCACTCGTCAAAGAACAAAAGACAGGGAGAATCCATATGAAAACGAAATTAACGGCTTTGTTGGTCGGCGCATGCATCGGCACCACAGCATTGGGGGCAGAACTTTTGGTCGGCACTGATGCCGGCTTTGCTCCTTTCGAATTCAAAGATGAAAAAACCAACGAAATCGTTGGTTTTGACATGGACTTGATCAAAGCAATCGCCGCAGTGAACGGTGATACGGTCAAAATCCAAAACATGCAATTTGCCGGCCTGATTCCGGCCATTCAAGGCAACATGATTGACGTGGCAGCTGCCGGCATGACGATTACTCCCGCTCGTCAAAAGCAAGTCCACTTCACGGATTCCTATTACGAGGTCGGTTTGGTCTTGGCAGTTATGAATAAAGATGCCGACAAGTATAAGACGCTCAACGATTTGGAAAATAAGACGATCTGTGCACAAATCGGCACGACGGGCTCGATGTTAGCCGGCAAGGTCAAGGGCGCCAAAGTAACGAACTACGATCAAATCGGTGAAGCGTTCATGGACATGAAGATGGGCGGTTGCCAAGCCGTCTTGAATGACAAGACGGTTACGACCTACTACTTGAGTAAGAAAGGCGACGGCTCCATGACGGTTTTGCCGCATCTTTACGAACCGAGCCAAAACGGTTTTGCCGTCTCCAAACGTAATCCTGAACTCTTGAAGAAGCTCAACCACGGCTTAAAGGTTATCAAGGAAAACGGTACGTACGACAAGATCTATAACAAGTGGTTCGCTGAAAAGAAGTAACTCAATCCTTTCTCTTTCTCGCAAAAAGCAAATTGCCCAAGTTGAAAAACTTGGGCTTTTTGCTCTTCTAGACGTACCTATTTAGACCGGATCACGAACATCAGCCACCGGACGAGAACCGAAATCTTCTCGTTCCATGTAAGCCAAAATCTTTTCTGCTGCCGCTTCCGGCGTCATCAAGCGACCTTCGTTGTGGTAACGAATGTACTTTTCTCGAACCTCAGTAGGCAATGCCATTTCGGCGCGAGAGTGGCGTTGCATATCGGTTTCAATGATTCCCGGTGCCAACGCAACAATCGGAACCGGATTGGCTTTACCGGTCTCATCAAAAGCGGCGCAACGGCAGAAGGCATCCAAAGAAGCCTTAGCCGTTCCGTAAGCGGACAGGGCCATCACCGGGTTACGACCGTTACCCGAAGAAATACAAAGTACACGACGCTTACCCTTAAAGTCCTTCGTTTCGCGCAAGAAACGTCGGGTCATCACCATCGGAGAGAGCGCCATCACGTTTTGCGTGAAAATAAATTCATCGTCACTCGTGTCTTCTGCGAAGCCGGCAGGCCCATTCACACCGGCGTTACAAATCAAAGTGAGACGATCGAGCGATTGCCATTGCGGCACCAATGCCAACGTGTCGGCCATCATCTGAGCAGCCTTTTGAACGTCAGCCAGGTCGACTGCCAATTGGATCAATTGGCAACCACAAGCCTGCGCTTGCTCTTGCAAGGCTTCGCACGGATGTCGTTGCATCGTGATGAGAATCGCCTCTTCTTTCATCAATGCCTTGGCAATGGCTTGTCCCATGCCACGCGAAGCACCGGTCAAAATCGTTAACTCTTTCATGGCTCTACTCCCTGTATTTCGATACGACAATCATAGCTCTTTAGTAAGATGAGAAATCAAAAAACGACTCTCATTAAAAACCCTGAGAATAGTCACTTTTACTCACGACAAGCCAAAGTAAAAAGCCTATGGTTATCTTATTGATTACCGATATGAAAGGACTTTATCATGGCACACGTTTCCTCTCATCCGATCTATCAAGCCATCGCTCCTTGGGCCGATGAATTGACAGCCATCCGTCGCGATTTCCATCAGCATCCCGAAGAAGGTCATGCAACGCAACGCACTTGCGGCATCATTTGCGAGAAGCTTCGCGAATGGGGTGTGGAAGAAATCGACTCGTCTTTGTGTGAAGGCTCCGTCGTTGCCGTCATCAATGGCACGCGTCCGGGTCCCACGGTAGCAGTCCGCGGTGACATGGACTGTTTGCCGATGCCTGACACGTGTGGTCAACCCTGGCAAAGCCAAAACCCCGGCAAAGCCCACAGTTGCGGTCATGACGGTCACGCCACGTATCTCTTGGGCGTTGCTCGTTACTTCCAAACGTATCGTGACTTCCCGGGTCGTGTGGTTTGCGTGTTCCAGCCCGCTGAAGAAAAGGCAAGCGGCGCCGCTCGTTTGATGGAAAACGGCTTGGTTGAAAAGTACGACATCAAGGAAATCTACGGTGCTCACGGGGACAACAAATTTGAACTCGGTACGTTCGGTTTCAAGGTCGGTGCCATGCAAGCTTCCTGTGACGCTTTTTATTTGAAAGTCACCGGTCACGGCGGTCACGGCGCACGTCCGCATTTGACGCTTGATCCGATTCCGACTACCACCGAAATTGTCAATGCGCTTCAAACGATCGTTTCTCGCCGCGTTGATCCGATGGAACCGGCCGTATTGTCGGTCTGCTCCATCAATGCCGGCTCTTACCCTGCCATGAACGTTGTTCCGACAGAATGCACGGTCAGCGGTACCGTTCGTACGTTCTCGGTTGAAGTTCAAGATTTGATTGAACGAAAGATGCGCGACATCATCACGCACACGGCTGAAATGAATGAATGTGAAGCCGAATTCATCTATCGTCGCTTGCTCGGTCCCGTTCGCAACGATAAGGAAATTACGGAAGAAGCCGAGCGCGCCGCTTGTGAAGTCGCAGGCGACGGTTCCACGCAATTCATCGACGCTTACATGGGCAGTGAAGACTTTGCCGAATACTTGAAGAAGGTTCCTGGCACGATGATTCGTATCGGCGTTCGTGATGCCGAGCACAATGTCAGCGTGCACAATTCCGGTTATGACTACAACGACAAGGCTACGCCGATGGCTGTCGCCATGCTCTGCAACTTGACCTTAAAGCGCTTGGAAAAGCTCGCCTAACGCGTTTTTGACCCACCATCACCAAGGCCGACGTTATTAAGCGTCGGCCGTTTTTGCGTAATGACTTTTTATTCTCCGAAGAAATTATCGGGCACGTGCGTAAGCGTTGCCACCATCACGGCCTTGATGGAATGCATACGATTTTCGGCTTCATCAAAGACGATGGAATGCTTGCCTTCGAAAACGTCATTGGTGACTTCCAACGCTTCTAAACCGAACTTCTGATAGATTGCTTCGCCGACTTTGGTGTTGCGATCATGGTAAGCCGGCAAACAGTGCATAAACTTGCAGTTGGGATTGCCCGTCAAAGCCATCACATTGGCATTGACTTGATACGGCAAGAGCAACTCGATGCGTTCCTTCCACACCTCATCGGGCTCACCCATGGAGACCCAAACGTCCGTGTAAATAAAGTCACAACCCTTCACCCCTTCGGCGACATCCGTCGTACGAATAATTTCAGCTCCGGTCTCTTGGGCAACGGCTTGGCACAGGTTGTAAATCTCATCGCTCGTTTGAAGCGCTTGAGGGGCGACTGCGCGGAACTTCATCCCCATCTTAGCTGCGGCCATCATCAAGGAATTACCCATGTTGTAACGAGCGTCCCCCAAGTAAGCAAAGGTCACGTCCTTCAAGGGCTTACCGGCATGTTCTTTCATCGTCAAAAGATCGGCAATAATCTGCGTCGGGTGCGACTCGTTGGTCAAACCGTTCCACACCGGAACGCTTGAGTGAGCGGCTAACTCTTCGACGATGGCCTGGCCATAACCGCGATACTCGATGCCGTCATACATACGAGCCAAAACGCGAGCGGTATCCGCAATCGATTCCTTCACACTGATTTGAGAACCGTCGGACAAATAGGTCGTATGGGCACCCTGATCGAACGCCGCCACTTCAAATGCGCAACGCGTACGGGTCGACGTCTTTTCAAAGATCAAAGCAATGTTCTTTCCCTTTAAAAATTGCGGTTCTTGACCGGCTCGGCGTAAATATTTCAACTGACCGGCCAAATCCACCAAGAACTTGATCTCCTCTCCGGAAAAATCGGCAATCTTCAAGAAATCGCGATTTTTAAGGCTCATCTTCCACTCCTTTGCTTATTCGTCGTGCCACTTGGCCTCACTTACCGACCTCACGAGCACTCATCATTACTCTTCAACCTTACTCCTCGTCACTCGGATTCTCAAGATTTGCGCGCAAAAAAAGATCCCCCGATTTCTCGAGGGATCCGAATGAATCAATGGATCAAATCAGAAGATTATTCCCATTCGATCGTGCCCGTGGGCTTCGGCGTCAAGTCGAAGACAACGCGGTTAACGCCTTCAACTTCCGTCGTGATACGTTGCGTGATGTGTTGCAACAAAGCGAACGGAACGTTTTCGACCGTAGCCGTCATGGCGTCCACCGTGTTCACGGCGCGGATGATGACCGTCCAAGCGTCCGTGCGCTTGTCGTCCTTCACACCAACGCTCTTGAAGTCAGGGATAGCCGTGAAGTATTGCCAAACCTTACCTTCCAAACCGTTCTTAGCGAATTCTTCACGCAAGATAGCGTCAGATTCGCGAACAGCTTCCAAACGGTCACGCGTGATAGCGCCCAAGCAACGAACGCCAAGACCCGGACCCGGGAACGGTTGACGGAAGACCATTTCGTCGGGCAAACCGAGCGTCTTACCGACCATACGGACTTCGTCCTTGTAGAGCAATGCCAACGGTTCAACCAAACCGAATTGGAGATCTTCCGGCAAGCCACCCACATTGTGGTGAGCCTTCACGCCATGGCTTTCCAAGATGTCCGGATAAATCGTACCTTGAGCCAAGAATTCGATACCTTCTTGCTTGCGAGCTTCTTCTTCGAAGACGCGGATGAATTCAGCACCGATGATCTTACGCTTCGTTTCCGGTTCAGCAACGCCGGCCAACTTGTCCAAGAAGCGATCGATGGCTTCAACATAAACCAAGTTAGCGTTCAACTTCTTACCGAACACTTCAACGACTTGTTCCGGCTCACCCTTACGGAGCAAACCGTGGTTAACGTGCACGCAAACGAGTTGTTGGCCGATAGCCTTGATCAACAAAGCAGCCACGACGGAAGAGTCAACACCGCCGGACAAAGCCAACAAAACCTTCTTGTCACCGACTTGTTCACGAACAAGCTTCACTTGTTCTTCAATGAAAGCCGTTGCGAGGGCTTCATTGGTGATGCGCTCCATGGATTCGGGGCGAACAATAGTGGACATTGGAGTTCTCCTCAAAACAATATTTACAAAACCTAACACGCCCGACATCAACGCTCACACGCCATTCGGGTTCCCTTTTCTAACCCAAATATTATAGCGAGCGCCGAAATCGGCGATTTAACTTTTTTTAAGAAAAATTGCGTAACCAACTGTGTCTTTAATCAAAAAGATTCGAGGTTGACAGAGACTGAAATAAGCAATTTTTCGAATTCAGAACGAAAAACGCGACAGAACCCTGTCTGTCGCGTTTAGAGATCAAACTATCTTATTGTTCTTGACGATAGTTCGGAGCTTCCTTCGTGATACGGACGTCGTGGACGTGAGATTCACGCATACCGGCGGCCGTGATTTCAACGAATTCAGCGCGCGTACGCATTTCTTCGATCGTGGAGCAACCGCAGTAGCCCATGGAAGAACGCAAACCACCGATCATTTGGTAGACGATGTTAGCGAGCGGGCCCTTGTACGGAACCATACCTTCGATACCTTCCGGAACGAACTTATCGATGTTACCGGAGTTGTTGTCTTGGAAGTAGCGGTCAGCAGAACCCTTCGTCATGGCGCCCAAGCTACCCATACCGCGGTAGCTCTTGAAGGAACGACCTTGGTAGAGAACGACTTCGCCCGGAGCTTCGTCCGTACCGGCGAACATACCACCCATCATGACAGCGTGTGCACCGGCAGCGATAGCCTTAGCGATGTCGCCGGAGAAGCGGATACCACCGTCAGCGATCAACGGCACACCCGTGTCCTTCAAAGCGTCAGCAACCGTAGCAACGGCCGTGATTTGCGGAACGCCAACACCGGCAACGATACGGGTCGTACAGATAGAACCCGGGCCGATACCGACCTTAACGCCGTCAGCACCGCGGTCAACCAAAGCCAAGGCAGCTTCCGGCGTAGCGATGTTACCACCGATCACTTGGAGTTCCGGATAGTGCTTCTTAACCCATTCAACGCGGCTCAAAACGCCTTCGGAGTGACCGTGAGCGGTGTCGACCACCAACACGTCAACGCCGGCGTCAACGAGCATTTCAATACGTTGTTCCGTGTCACCACCAACGCCAACGGCAGCACCGGCCAACAAGCGACCTTGTGCGTCCTTAGCAGCATTCGGGTGTTCACCGGCCTTGATGATGTCCTTGACCGTCATCAAACCGCAGAGGCGGAATGCATCGTCAACGACCAAAACGCGTTCAACGCGGTGTTGGTGCATCAACTTCTTGGCTTCGTCAAGAGCAGCGCCTTCCTTGACCGTCACCAAACGTTCAGCCGGCGTCATGATTTGAGAAACCGGGATGTCCATGCGCGTTTCGAAGCGCAAGTCACGGCTCGTGACCATACCCAAAACCTTGCGGTCTTCAGCAACGACCGGCAAACCGGAGATACGGCGTTCGCGGCTCAAACGCAACACTTCGCCAACCGTCATATCGGGCGTAACCGTCACCGGATCGGCAACGACACCGGCTTCGTGACGCTTCACGCGAGCAACTTGTTCAGCTTGAGCCTTAGCGCTCATGTTCTTGTGGATGAAACCGATACCGCCGGCTTGAGCCAAAGCGATAGCCAAGTTGGCTTCGGTCACCGTGTCCATAGCAGCGGACACCATCGGGATGTTCAAGAAAGTCTTGCGCGTGATTTGGGTCTTCAAGACCGTATCGCGGGGAAGAATGTTGGAGTAAGCAGGAACAAGAAGGACGTCGTCAAACGTGAGAGCCTTTTGGCGAATACGCATGATTGTTAACCTCGGAGCAAAAAAAAAATTTCCGGGGGCCATACCGTAGAAATATGGCCATTTCAGATTAACGCCGCATTTTATCGTATCTGAGAGTTTTTTTGGGAGTTTTCCCGAGTTTTTTTTCGACTTTTTTCGATCACTTCATCAAGCGGTGTTTACCGCCGTTACGGCCCAACGTCAAATCACGGCGAAGGCCTTGATTCTTGGCTTCACGCAAGCGACGAGCCGTCATCGGATCAACGCTCAAGGCGGGCAAAATTTCGACGCGATCCCCGTCGACCAATACCGTATCCTCAGTCGTACGAACATTGTGAATCGCTAAAACGGCCTCTTTGGCCGGATGCATACCGCTCACACGAAGGGCATCGGAAACGAGGGCACCTTCGGGCAAATCCACCGTTTGATGACGAACACCTTGCTTGGAGACTTGTGCGACAACGATTTGCATGACTGACTTTCTGAAATAAAAAGAAAAAGAAAAAACGCACGAAGCGTTTGACGATTGCTAGAATTATACGTCCAGATAAAGAAATATTATTTAGAGAATCCCTATCGTGGCGAACATCCAAAACCGTAAAGCCCATTTCGATTACTACATCGAAGAAAAATACGAAGCCGGGCTCGTGTTGCAAGGCTGGGAAGTGAAATCGATCCGTGAAGGTCGTGCCCAGATCAAGGAAGCGCACGTCATCATTCGTAACGGCGAGCTCTATCTTTTGAGCTCCCACATCACGCCCTTGAAGACGGCGAGCACGCATGAAAAACCCGATCCGACGCGCACGCGTAAGCTTTTGATGCACGCACGTGAAATCAACAAATTGATCGGCAAGGTCGAACGCGCCGGTTACACCTTGATTCCGCTCGACATGCACCTTGTGCGTGGTCGCGTCAAACTCTCGGTGGGTCTTGCCAAAGGTAAGCGCCAATTTGAAAAGCGTGCCGACGAAAGCAAAAAACAATGGGAACGCGATCGTTCTCGCTTGCTTAAAACCAGTAACCGCTAAAAACGACGAAAGGGGCTTCACATAAAGCCCCTTCGTTTTAAATCGGCTCGAAATTATTCGGCCTTTTCTTCTTCAGCCGTTTCTTCTTCAGCGTTCGGATCGCGGAAGTGAAGGTCGTAGCCCACCAAGAGTTCCGTCCAGCGCTTCAAAAGCAACAACATTTCCGGTGCCGGTTGTTCGCCAAAGAGCGTGATGCCCTTCTTACTCAACTCAAACATCGTGTTATAGGCTTCAGCCATGAAAACGGCAAAAGCGGAATAAATCAACACATTGTTGTCTTCAGGGAGCTTACCGCCGGCCGCTTCAGCCAATTCTTGGCCCAACTTGATGCGCAAGTTACCGGCCACGCCCGTCGGATACCATTCCGGATCCAAAGCAAATTGCTCGTTACGGCCGGAGAACGTAGCACCCAACCAGTTCATCACCTTTTGATCGATCTCGTCGAGCTGTTCTTCCGTCAAACGACCGGCCTTTTGTTCTTCCACACGGCGAGCCATGTCCATCATGAACTGACCCAAGATCGCACCCGTGATGTTCGGATGACGAAGCGGTTGCTTGCCGCAATCAGAACCGCAGCTACCGCATTGACCATTGCAACCCATTGTTATTCTCCTAAAATTGCTCAATTGAAAACTTACTTGAAATCACCCGCAGTCGGCGCACCCGTGAGCCTCAATGTCCACTCACGGATAAAACCTTCCAAAATCGGGTTATTTTCCAAACCGCGTTCGGCTACTTCCGCTTCACCCAACACGGCATAAACCTCGCTCACCCAGTGAGCAAAGGCAAAAAACAAAACCGTCGGTGCGTCTTCCAAGGGCTCGTCCCCCGCACGCTCCACGATCGCATCGCCCATCGATTCCAATAGCGACAACGCTAAGCCTCGACCGTTCCATTCGGTCTCAGCCGTGAAATGCGGATTTTCACCGCCAAACGTTTGCGTGAGCCAATCGACCAATTTCAAATCGGCCGCCTGTAACTCATCGGTCGTCATCTCACCGGCCAAAACGCTTTGTACGCGTTGCCACATGTTCGTGATCGCTTGACGAATCACGACTTCAGCGACGGCACAACTCGAAATATTGGCACCCAATTCACG
>JAGCMT010000042.1 GCA_017646335.1 Burkholderiaceae bacterium | reverse complement strand
CCTTGACGACACCTTCAACAAAGACACCCAAGGCAATCGTGAGACTCGTTTCAATCATTGCTTCACCCCCTTACGCTTTGTCTAACAATCGCCGCGTTTCGTGACTCAAGCGCTTATCCACAGCGTTACTCAGAGTATCCACAACGGTTTGCGCCACTTCGTCATTGCCCACTAATAAAGGCACGGCTGGCCCATACTTATGCTCAACAGGAAGTCTCGACGCACCCAAACGCTGCATGACGCGCCCTTGGTGGATAAAGGCTTGTCCCAACGGTTTGAGTCCGCCTTTTTTGACGCCCACTCGCACGGGCTGTCGATTTTTCCCTGTCGTATCGCGCCCGGGTCGGTGCGCGTACATGGATAAGGGCAAATGACGACCGGTGCTCGTAAGCTCGGCTTCTAGACTTGAACGTTTGGCCTTGTGCATGACAAACGTTTCTCTGACATCGCGGGCTTTTAACGTGTAATGCGCTCTCACAGCTCGAGTCCCTGCCGTTCTACCCTCGGTCAAGGCTCGGTTGTAAGCACGCATCAACGCCAATTCCATTCCGCCGGGAATGGTTTCAAGTGCTCGCTCGGCCTTTTGCAACGCTTTTTCATCGATGTTTAGGTGCGTTCTCATTGGTCATTGGCCTCCACCATGATGACCCAGGCCCCCATTTCTTCGACCACATTACGAACGAAATACATGCGGTCATCGACCATCATCACTTCGCCCACAAGAGGCTTCGGGATGGAATCCTCAATCACGTAGATGGTGAGAGCATCCAGAAAAACACCTTCGAGCTCGCGCTCGCCATGCTCTTTGAGTTGAAATTGGTCGATCACACAATCAATGACTTCACCGTTGATGTCATGCGGCTCGGCAAACTCCCGTGGATTGAAAAAGGTCGCCTTTAGATCAGCATCGAGCAAATCTTTAAAGTTGATCATGAGGACGTTCCCTTCTTTGTTCGACGGACAGGCTTTTTCACGGGCTCTTCGGCTTCCGTGTCAACGACCACAGGCTCTTCATTGATTTGAGGAACGGCCACGGCAAGCTCGGATTCAATCAACTTTTTTGCCAAGTCTTCACTCATCACAAGCGTTTCCCCCGCGCGATAGCGAAGGCTATTAAAGACCGTGTTTTGCAACAAAATCACTTCCATCACGTCCAACCTCCTTCAAGAAAAAGAAAGGCGGGTTGTTATGCCCGCCTGCTATTTAGTTGTGTCATGATTTTGTTTTAGACTGCCTTTAACACAAGGAAGCCGTCTGTTGATTGAATGATCGGCAAAGGACTCGATTGAAGGTAAATCGCACGTCCTTGCTCCAACGAGTCATGCGGACGCGCAAACGAGAATCGCGTACCGCGCTCAAGGTTCGGAGCCCCACTCGTTTTCCCACCGTTTGCACTTGCACCATAAGCCATGATGGTGTTGACTTCCGGAGAAACGAAGAAGCACACATCGTCCGGAATCATCGGGAGAATCGTACCCGCATCGTTGTAGCGATCCACATAGCTATAGATTTCAATACCAGGCTCAGCCAAGTAACCCAAACGACGGATGTTGTTCGGCAATTGGCTCGGAGCGATATTCCCCATCTCGACATGGCGCATATCAAGAAGCTTGGATTCGGAAAGCTTCTCACGCAAAGCTTTATAGACAGCCTGACCGCAAATAATCTTGCGAGGCATCAATCCTGAGCGCATCACAACGGCGTCAACCACCGTGCTCAAGTCATTAATAATGTCATTCGCAGTGACATTGGCATCCGTCCAAGGCGTAGCCAACGTTGACTTCGGCTGCTCAGCTTCCGTCAAATGAGACCAATATTGAATCGTTTCCTCATTGACCCCGTCACCCTTGATCGTGATTTCCCCTTTGATGAGCGCTTGCGCGCACATCCATTCTTCACGACGAGAGATCATGTTCTCGATACGACGAAGACCCGTGCTGATTTGATGATCAAGGAAAGCCCCAGGACCGCCCAAGTCATATTCCGTACGACCAGGCGCACGCATGAATGCGTCTTCCGGCGTCACCGTGAAATGGTTTCCTACCACCGGCGGTTCGTACATTTCCGTCTTGTAGCCTTCAAGCTCAATACGCTTGCCGCCCACGCGACGGTTAACAAACGGCGCCAAAGTACGGTCACCGTCCGGCAATTTATCGAACGCCACGTACTTCGCCGTGGACGTCATCACGTTCGAGAAGAACGTGTCTCGTAAATAAGCAGGAGTTTTAAACTCCTTGCCCTGTACCACGCCCGTTAAGATCGTCGTGGTATAAGGAAAAAACATTGCGTCTGCCATTACTCCCACTCCTTACATTGTCGGTTTAATATAAATGCTCACCTTGCGCGCGGACTTCTTCAATCCTGCGACGGTTGCCCCTGTTGCAACAGAGAGCGCTTTTTCATTGAATTCACCCGTTAAATAAACGGCAGCTTCTTTCGCTGCCCCGGTCGTATCAATGTCGTCAGCCAACACAGCAAACACTTCAGACGTTGCAGTGCAAAGCTTGCCCGTCTCATCAATGAGCGCGCCGCGCTTTAAGGTTTGGTCCGCTGCAATCGACAAATAATCCGTAAGCACCGGAATCACACTCGTGGAGAAAAGATTGTCCACATCAACGCTCGTTCGATATTGCATCGCCATTACACGATCCCCCCTTGCCACTTACAAATGTTGGCCAAGTGATTGGCCAAATTAAGTTCGATGTCTTCTTTTTCTTTCGTGATGCCGACGTTGCCCGCGTCGTGCGTGCCTTCGAGCGCCTGAGCGTCTTCGACAATGTTCGCAAGACGAGATTGCGCTTTAGCCTTTTCGGCCTTCACCATTTGAATGGCTAACATTTCTGCCGTTGTGATACCGTCAAACTTTGCTGAATTAACGAGCGCTTCGTGTCCGGCCATGGCGATTTCTTCAATCGCTTGGATGCGAGCGCGCTCTTTTAAAGCCCCTTCTGCTAGGGCCTCATTGCGGATCGCCTGGATTAACTCCGGGTACTCCGACTTCAGTTTTTCTAAATCCATCGTTTCTTCCTCCTTCTTCGCCTGACTTACTGCAGCCGGCTGAACTTCGGGCGTTCTGAAAAAATGCTTTGGAACACGTTCAAAAAGACGACCCGAAAGTTGTAAGCCATTGATGATG
>JAGCMT010000041.1 GCA_017646335.1 Burkholderiaceae bacterium | reverse complement strand
TGACGAATGGCCTCGCTCGCAAGCTTCGGCGTATCACGCAAAAGCGACTCATGCATCGCCGTGAATTGATCGATCAATTCACGGCGATGCATGAGTCGCTTTTGCGTGATACGCCGAAGCTTGCGAGCGAGGCCATTCGTCAGGTTTGCGGCGCTTAAGGAATAGTGTTCATGCAACCCGATTTGTTTTTTGATCAAGACAGCGCACTGACGGCCGGCGTCGATGAGGCGGGACGTGGCCCTTTGGCTGGTCCCGTGGTTGCTGCCGCTGTGATTCTCGATCCGAACCGCCCGATCGAAGGGTTGGCCGATTCGAAGAAATTGACGGCAAAAAAGCGTGAAGCGTTAGCCCCCTTGATCAAGGAACGGGCACTTGCTTGGTGTGTGGCAGAAGCCAGCGTTGAAGAAATCGACGAGATCAATATTTTGCAAGCCACGATGTTGGCGATGCAACGCTCGGTAGCGGGACTTGCCACTCAACCGGAATTTGTTCAGGTTGATGGCAATCGCATTCCGAAGTTGCCGATGATGGCTGAGGCCATCGTCAAAGGTGATGCCAAGGTCGCGGCGATCTCGGCGGCTTCGATTTTAGCCAAGACGCATCGCGATGCCTACATGTTAGAGCAAGCCAAAAAATATCCGGGCTATGGTTTTGAAAAACACATGGGTTACGGGACGGCTGAACACATTAAAGCCGTTGAGACGTTGGGTGTGTTGCCCATTCACCGTAAAACGTTTAAACCGATTAGCCTTTTTATTCAGGAAAAACAGTGATGAATTTTCAACCGATCCAAAGCGAAGCCAATGCCAAGTTCAAGCGTTGGAAACGAATTCTTGAAAGCACGCGTGTGATGCGCAAAGAAGGCGTGACTTTGGCTGAAGGTGCTCACTTGGTGCAAGTGGTGCTTGAACGCGGTGTGAAGCCTTTAGCGGTTTTGTTGCGTGCCAAAGGCATCAATGAAGAGGCCGAAGGTTTATTAGCTCAATTGGCTCAAAAGCGCGTGCCGCTCTACGTGTTGGATACCTTGCTTTACGATCAGCTCTCGCCCGTCGAGCACGGCGCCGGCATCATGGTGGAAGTGGCATTGCCTGAGAATCCTGAGGCTCCTGAGATTCCCGTTGATGCTCTGTATTTAGACGGCGTTCAAGATCCGGGCAATATCGGGACGCTCGTGCGTACGGCGGTGGCTAGTGGCATCAAGCACATTGCCGCCAGCAAGAATTCGGCTCACTTTTTCTCTCCCAAGGCGCTTCGGGCCGGGATGGGTGCTCACTTTGCCGCCACGATTTATGAAAACGTTGAGCCGACCGAATTAAAGGGGCTCTTCAAGGGGCGCATTTTGGCCGCCGACGCGCGTGGCGGTCAAGACCTTTTTGAAGAGAAGGCGTGGAGTGAGACGGCCACGACGTGGATGATGGGTAGCGAAGGTCAGGGAATCTCGCAAGCTGCGTTGGAAGCCGCCGATCAGCGCCTCTATATCCCCATCGAGCATGATTGCGAGTCGCTGAACGTGGCTGCCGCCGCTGCGGTTTGTCTTTTTGAGCAACGTCGCCGTCGTTTAAAGAAATGATCGCCTAATCGGTACTAAAACGTCATTCATTCGAATGACGTTTTTACTTTTTACCGATGGGTTTGAGAAGTGAGCGTTTGAGCTTTCGGCTGATGGGATCCTCTCCAAACCAAATCCGAAGGATCAAGTTATAGAAAACGCGATCGCCCAAATGAGAGGCAATGGTTTTACCGTTCATGCGAATCGAGGTTTGGCCGTCGACAAAATCCAAATCCACCAAATCGCCTTCGTCTAAATGATCGAGTTTTTCCATCATCTCAAAGAAACGGACGATTTCACGATAGCGACTGTCAACTTCTTCTTGGGTGGTATTGGCAACCAAGCCGTCACGTAGAACCAGCACAAAGTGGGCGGCAGAGACCGAGTGCATCATTACCAACCGGGCGCGAATGGGGGAGGGGGAAGTCAAGATGGCATCCGCTGTGTCGGCACGTGCTTTGAGATAGATGCCCGCACGATAAATGCGCATCAGAAGAAATTGATGAACACCGATTCCGCTTAAGGTGAGGTTTTGTTGACCGAGGGTTAGTTCAGAGGGGAAGTGTTTCTCGACGAGCACGGTCGAAGCCATGGCGCAGTGAGCCATGATGCACACAACGATCGTGGTGAGAAATCTGAATAACATGGTTGTCGCTGGTCTGGATGATGACGATCTGATTACAGTGAGTTTGCCACAGCGGGTAATTAAAATGGATGATGTTGGTGAGATTTTTTGACGAAGACGAAAAAATACCTCATTGGGTAGCGACAGAGGCTGATTTTTCGGGCTAATCTTTTCTAAAATTGTTTCTTGGCATGTAACTGACAAAGGATGCGTTTTGAAAGTTTTTGATTGCGCTTGTGAATGCGGTCGAACTTTTGAGGGATGGTTTGATTCCGTTGAAAGTCTTGACGAACAAATCGCCAATCATTGGGTGAACTGTCCTTATTGCGACAGCACCAACGTCAAGCGTGTCCCGACTGCCCCTCATGTCCAAGGTTTTCGCGACAAAGCCAAAGCCCACTCCCAAGAGGAGCTTTTGGGTGAAGTGCGTCGACAGGTCTATCAGATGGCTCGAGCCATTATTCAAGATAGTGAAGACGTGGGCGAGCGTTTCGTGACTGAAGCGCGAGCCGTGCACGCGGGTACGGCTCCCAATCGTACGATCCACGGCCAATGTACCCTGGCCGATGCCAAAGAATTATTAGAGGAAGGGATCGACGTTTTACCGTTGCCTGAAGGTGTTTTGCGCAAAACCAATTGATTAGAAAAGGATAAGATTATGGCGATTTTTGGTCCCTTGACCTCCCCGAAAAAAGAATTGCGTAAGATCGATCTCGGTGATGCCGATATCATGATGGAATTGCTCGAAGAGTTGGCGATTGCCACGGCAACGTACGACTGGATCAAGACCAATCAACCGCATCATCCCGAAGCCAAAGAAATTCAAGAACAGGCCCATGAGGTGTTCGATGATTTGGTCGGTATCATGAAGGGTGAGATCAAGGACGATCGTATCAATCGCCATAGTGATTGGAAGGGCGAAGACTTGATCGAGCACTTAGAAAAGGGTGAAGGTAAAAAGAGCGAATTCATCATTGAAGAAACCTTGGCTCGATTCATTGACGCTTTCATTGAGTTTTCTCATCAAACCGATGAAAACGGTGCGCCCTTGTCTCGTTTGAAGTACTATGGTTTTATGAGCGGATGGGCCCATTATTTGGCCGGTCTTGCCCCCGATGAAACCCCGCCGAAAGGAGAATAAGAATGGCTAAAGTGTGGATCCGTCGAATCCTCAATATTTTGTTCTGGCTCGTGTTGATTTACGGTTTGGTCGTCGGTTGGAACTTGGAGGATAAGGATCCGGAATCGTTCTTCCCGGGTTTCCTCGATTCGCCCAAGGCTGAAGCGCCGGCTCAGTCGACGCCGCCTAAGGCTCCCTAACGCAAAGATTGTGAGTTTTCCTGTCCTGAGGTCAAACCTTTGACCTTTTTCCCGACAGAGGGGGAAGTGGCAGGATTACAATGGTAGTAATTTCGTTGTAAAGCTTTTGACATTTATAAGGAATTTATCATGGAGCAAATTACTCAAGAGAAGTTGCAAGGTCTTCGTCATTTCAACCTTGATGACGATTTGCATGGTTTGGATCGTCGTTTAGCCGAATTGAACGACTTGATCGCCGGTAAGGTCTCCGTTGATGCTTATGTCGCTGAACATCACAAGCATGACGGTTACGATCCGATCTCCAGCCGTGTGACGTCCGTTTTGTTCCGCATTCAAAACTTGCGTAAGGTTGCTGTGGCTTTGGCTGAAGCAACGCAAGGTCATGCCGGTATGCATGACGATCATGCTAAGTACCTCGAAGATTTGAAGGCCGGTCTCTAATCGATCGCACGCTTCAATGACAAAAGCACTGCCGATTGCAGTGCTTTTTGTTATATGGGGATCAGCTTGGCAAACTCGGCTTTTTAGCTGAGTTTTTCAGTCTTTGGCTTTGCTAAAATAAATTCATTGTAGTTTGAGGGCCTGTGTCCCTCGTGGCGCTATTTTCTTAGGACGACAGTCCACTTTTGGAGAACACCGATGAAATACGATATCAACGATATCATGAAGATCCTTCCGCACCGCTATCCGTTCCTTTTGGTCGATCGTATCGAATCGATCAATGAAGACAAGACCGTGTGCGTGGCGATCAAGAATGTGACGGCTAACGAACCGCAATTCACGGGTCACTTCCCGAGCGTTCCGGTGATGCCGGGTGTGTTGATCATCGAAGCCATGGCTCAATGCGGCGCTATTTTGGCTCTTGAACGTCTTGCTCCGGAAGAAAAGCAACAAGACGTGTTGTTCTTCTTTGCCGGTATCGACAATGCTCGCTTTAAGCGCGTTGTGGTTCCGGGTGACCAATTGCGTATCGAAGCAACGTACCTTCGCGACCGTGGTGGCATCGGTAAGTTTGATGTCGTGGCAACGGTTGATGGCCAAGTGGCTTGCTCTGCCACGTTGATGTGTGCACGTCGTCCCGTCTAAACCCTATCGGTTTACTAAAGGGGTGGCTAGGGTTACCCCTTAATCAAAGTTAGAAAAAGCAAAACCGCAGGGAGTTTCGACTAGAATCTCTCTGAATAAATAGGGAAAGGATAAGCGTAATGGCACAAATCCATCAATTTTCTGTTGTCGACCCGAATGCCAAGTTGGCCGATGACGTGGTTGTCGGTCCGTTCTGCGTGATCGGTCCGAACGTGACGATCGGCGCCGGTACCGTTTTGAAGAGCCATGTGAACATTCACGGGGACACGGTGATCGGTGAACGCAATGTAATCTATCCGAATGCCAGCATCGGTTGCGATCCGCAAGACAAGAAGTACGCCGGTGAGCCTACGAAGTTGGTGATCGGTGACGATAACGTGATCCGTGAACACGTCACGATTTCGATCGGTACGACGCAAGACCACGGTATTACGATTGTCGGCAATCGCAATCTCTTCATGGCAAACGCTCACGTGGCTCATGACTGCGTGGTCGGTGACGATACGATTCTTGCTAACAATGTGGCATTGGCCGGTCATACGGTATTGGGTAACCGCTCCATCATGGGTGGTCAAGCCGCCATCCACCAATTCGGTCGTATCGGTGAATTGGCCATGGTGGGCGGCGGTGGCATCTGTCTGATGGACGTTCCGCCCTTTGTGATCTGTAACGGCAATCCGGCAACGCCGCACGGCTTGAATGTCGTCGGTCTTCGTCGCGCCGGTTACGGTTTGGCTGAATTGAATGCTTTCAAGGCAGCTTATAAGGCCATTTATCGTGACGGTTTGACGATTGCTGAAGCCGCCGCTGAAATCGACAAGATCATTGAAGCGACTCCGCAATTGACGCGTGAATTGACGCACATGCGTGATTTCATCACGACGAGTAAGCGCGGCATCATTCGCCCGTGATCTTCATGATTGAGAAAGGGTAACGACCTTTCCAACGAAAAGGAAGAGCATGAAGGTGTTCTTCCTTTTTTTCATTATTGGGTGGATAAGTACCTATTCCATTTGCCTTATAGACTGAAAATAAAGAATAAAAAAGAGAATTTTGGGGTCGTAAAATAAAGGTATCTTTTATCTCAAGGAGTTGTCTTATGCCGTTGATGTTAGAAGAATGTCTTTTGCCCGGTGTGGCTAATTGGGCTAATGAACTGATTGAGTTTCGTCGAGATTTGCATCAACATCCGGAAGAAGGGTTCGATACAGGACGTACATGTGGAATCCTTGTTGAGAAACTCAGCTCTTGGGGCGTTGATGAAATTGATACGGATTTTGTAAAGGGATGTGTGGTAGCGGTCATTAACGGCAATCGCTCCGGGGTGACCATTGCCCTTCGAGGAGATATCGATTGTTTACCGATCGATGATACGAGTGAGCAACCGTGGGCTAGCGTTTATCCGGGAAAGGGTCACTGTTGCGGGCATGACGGTCATACCGCGTGGACATTGGGTGTAGCGCGATGGTTTGCAGAGAATCGCAACTTTCCAGGACGAGTGGTGATTATTTTCCAAGCGGCAGAGGAAAAGGGCAAAGGAGCTTTGGCATTAGTAAATGCCGGCGTGGTTGAAAAATATAATATTTCTGAAGTGTATGCGGCGCATTCGGAAACAAATTTGCCAGCAGGTAAATTTGGGATGAAGCCTGGTCCTTTGCAAGCCTCGGCCGATGCATTTTTTGCCACCATTCATGGAGTCGGTTCTCATGGTGGCCGCCCCCATCAAGGCGTGGATCCGATTCCTGTCGTTGGTCAGATTATCGGCGCCGTTCAAACGTTGGTATCTCGCAAGATTGATCCGATGGAAACGGCCGTTGTTTCAATTTGTTCTGTCAATGCCGGTCGATATGAAGCCATGAATGTGATTCCCTCCGAATGCACGTTAAGTGGTACGGTTCGCACGTATTTGCCTGAGATTCGGGACATGATTGAGGCGAAGTTGGAGTCCATGATCAAAGGTATTGCTGAAGTCAACGGTTGTACCGCTGATTTTGAATACCGTCGGTTGGTGAGTGCGGTTATTAATGATGAGACGTGTGCTGAAGCGGCGATTGCAGTTACCGAGGAGCTAGTGGGAGCTGACAATGTTGTTCGAATTCCGGCATTTATGAGTTCGGAAGACTTTTCTGAATTTATGACTCGAGCACCCGGTATGGTGGTTCGAATCGGACAGGCGGATGAATCTCACCAAGTCGGTTTACATAATAGCGCGTTTGATTTTAACGATAAGGTCTTACCGATTGCCGTTAGTGTGTTGGCGAATATGGTGAAGTGTCGTCTCGAGAGTAATCAAGTCTAAGAAGTAAAACAAAAAGGAAACGCCTCAAAACAAAGCTTGTTTTGAGGCGTAGCAGTCTAAGATTGTCCGATTATTCTTCTTCGGAATATTGACCGGCCATGGCGTTAAAGCCACCGTCAACGTAGAGCGTTTCGGCCGTGATGCCGGCAGCCCAATCAGAAAGCAAGAAGGCGGTCGTGTTACCGACGTCATCCAACGTGATGAATTGGCGCGTAGCGGACATGTCACGAGCGGCGTTCAACATCTTCGTGAAGTCCTTGATGCCGCTAGCGGCCAAGGTCTTCAACGGACCGCTCGAAATGGCGTTCACACGCATACCGCGCGGACCCAAATCGGCAGCCATGTAGCGGGTGGTTGCTTCCAAAGCAGCCTTGGCAACGCCCATCGTGTTGTAGTTCGGCACCACTCGTTCGGCACCAACGAAACTCATCGAAACCATACTGGCCTTGTGACCTTCCATCATCGGCAAGAAGGCCTTAGCCATGGCGGCAAAGGAGTAAGCCGAAATTTCAACGGCAGCCAAATAGCCTTCACGGCTCAAGCCTTCCAAGAAAGAACCTTCAATGGCTTCGCGCGGCGCCCAAGCGATGGAGTGAACAAAACCGTCGAAACCGTCGGCCCAATGTGCTTTAATCGCATCGGCCACGTTGGCGATACTTTCGTCATTGGCAACGTCCAATTGCACGACGGGGCAAGAGCCGAACTCTTCGGCAAACTTTTCCAAACGGCCCTTGAAGCGTTCGTTATTGTAGGTGAGGATCAACTCGGCACCTTCGCGGTAGCAAGCTTTGGCAACACCGTAAGCGATCGAACGGTTGGAATTGATACCCGTGATCAAAAACTTCTTACCGGTCAAAATACCCATTTATATTCCCCTGAATTAGGTGGTGATTAACAAAACTTAATTATTTTAACTCGCTATTCTTTGATTTAACTCCTCCGAAAACCTTAGGGGTTTACCTCTATTTTTGGGAGGGTCTTTTTCACATTGACTTTCTTTAAATTACGGTTAGTTAATTTTGTGAGAATTTCGGAGATTCAAATTGGCTTGTTTAAATGACCACCGCGTGACTTTCCGCGGTAAAGAATATGTGCCTTTGATGGTCGGCGGTATGGGTACCAACATTTCTTCTGCCGAAATGGTTTTGGCCGTTGAAAAGTTGGGCGGTATCGCTCACTTGTCCGATGCAATGTTGATGGACGTTGCCGACCGTGTTTGCGGTACGAAGTACATCCCGACGAAGACCATGCAATACGCCAAGATGCGCGGTTCTGCCGACAAGAAGGACATGCATTTCGATTTGGCTCAATTGGAAGAAGCCACGAAGAAGTACATCGGCGGTGTGATGGAAAAGGCTACGGGCAAGGGCTTGGTGTTCTTGAACGTGATGGAAAAGTTGACGATGAACGACCCGATGGGTTCGTTGAAGGTTCGCTTGAATGCAGCAATGGATGCCGGTATCCAAGGTATCACGTTGTCGGCCGGTTTGCATTTGGCAAGCTTTAAGTTGATGAGCGAAAATCCGCGCTTCCGTGAAGTGCTCTTGGGTTTCGTGGTCTCCTCCGTTCGTGCTTTGAATCTCATCTTGAAGCGTACGGCTTCTTTGGAACGTTTGCCCGACTATATCGTCGTGGAAGGTCCGAAGGCCGGCGGTCACTTGGGCTTCGGTGAAGATTGGGCCGAACACAACCTCGAAGACATCGTTCGTGAAGTGAAGGCATTCTTGAAGGAAAAGGCTCTCGACATTCCGGTGTTTGCCGCCGGTGGTGTGTTCACGGGTGGTGATGCCACGCGTATGATCGAAGAAGTCGGTGCCGACGGTGTTCAAGTGGCAACCCGCTTTGTGATCACGCAAGAATGCGGTATGCCGGCTGCCGGTAAGTACGCTTACCTCAATGCCGTTGAAGAAGACATTGAAGTCAACCACTTGTCTCCGACGGGTTACTTGATGCGTATGCTCAAGAATACGCCCGCTAAGAAGATGGTCGTTCCGCCCAACTGCGAACCGTATGGCTTCTTGCTCAACCAAGGCATGTGCCCGTACTTGAAGCAATGGAATCAAAAGTTGGCTGGCGCTACGGCTGAAGAAATGGGTCCGGCCATGTGCTGCCTTTGCACGCACATGAAGCTCTACAACGTCTGGACGTGCGGTGCAACGACCTATCGTTTGAAGGAAACGACGGTGAAGCTTCCGAACGGTACGTGGTACTTGCCGACGTGTGAACAAGTTTATCGTGATTACCTCTACAGCACGGGCGATGACATTATGGTCGCTCAGCCCGAAGCGTAATCACAGCGATTGATTAAAAAATTTTTTATAAAGGAACTTTCAAAATGGAAAACCTCGAACAACGCGTCAAGAAGGTTGTTGCTGAACAATTGAACATCAGCGAAGCTGATATCAAGAACGAATCCGCTTTCATTGATGACCTCGGTGCTGACTCCTTGGACACGGTTGAATTGGTGATGGCTCTTGAAGACGAATTCGGCGTTGAAATTCCGGACGATCAACAAGAAAAGTTGCGCACGGTCCAAAACGCCATCGACTTCATCGTCGCTAACGGCAAGTAATTTTTTGACCGAAGTGCTCCCGTGAGAGGATTCTCATCGGGAGCCTTTTTGCTTTTTTGGGTAGGATTATCATCTTTTTGGATTAAGCCAAAAGTTATAACCGATTGAAAAATAAAAGAATCATAGGAGCTCATGACATGCGTCGTGTCGTAGTTACGGGTTTGGGTATGGTTTGCCCCTTGGGTAACGATGTTCAAACTGCTTGGGAAAATGTGTTGGCCGGTAAGTCCGGTATCGGCCCGATCACGCGTTTTGATACTTCGGCTTCCGGTTGTAAGATCGCCGGTGAATTGAAGGACTTTAATCTCGACGATTTTTTGCCTGCCAAGGAATTGCGTCGTTATGACCGTTCGGTTCACTACGGTATGGCCGCCGGTGTGCAAGCTGTGCGTGATGCCGGTTTCGATTTCGAGAAAGAAGATTTGACGCGTTTCGGTTGTGCCGTCGGTAGCGCCATCGGTGGCTTTGAAACGATCTGCGCCAACCAACAAGTCGCTCATGAACGCGGTGTTCGTCGTGTGTCTCCGTTCTTGGTGCCGGGTTCCATCATCAACATGGTTTCCGGTCAATTGTCCATCATGTTCGGCTTCAAGGGCCCGAACATTGCTCACGTGACGGCTTGCTCCACGGGCTTGCACGCCATCGGTGAAGCCATGTGGATGATCCGTCGCGGTGATGCTGACGTGATGGTGGCGGGCGGCGCCGACAATGCCATTACCCCGGTCGGTATCGCCGGTTTTGACAACATGCACGCTTTGAGCCGTCGCAATGACGATCCCGAGCACGCATCTCGTCCGTTCGATAAGGATCGTGACGGTTTCGTGATGGGTGAAGGCGGTGGCGTGGTTGTGTTGGAAGAGTACGAGCACGCCGTGGCTCGTGGTGCCAAGATCTACGCTGAAGTGGTCGGTTACGGCTTAACGAGTGACGCTTACCACGTGACGATGCCCAACCAAGACGGTCCGCAACGTTGCATGCAAAACGCATTGGCTCGTGCCGGTATCGAACCTTCTGAAATCAACTACTTGAACGCTCACGGTACGTCGACGCCTGCCGGTGACGTCAATGAAACGAAGGCTATCAAAGCCATGTTCGGTGAGCATGCCTATAAGATGGTGGTCAATTCCACGAAGTCCATGACGGGTCACTTGTTGGGTGGTGCCGGCGGTATCGAATCCATCTTTACGATCTTGGCTGTTAAGAACCAAGTGTCGCCTCCGACTATCAATATGGTCGAACCCGATCCGGAATGCGATTTGGACTATTGCACCGAAGGTGCTCGTCAAATGGAAATCCGCTACGCCATGAAGAATTCCTTCGGTTTTGGCGGTACCAACGCTTGCTTGATCTTTAAGCGTTTTGACGAATAATCGTTCGTTCGCTTAGACAAAAGCGCCCGTTCATTGGATTGCCAAGAACGGGCGTTTTTATTGGGTGTGTTAGGTATTACTTGTCGAGACCGTATTTCCAACCGTTTAGACCGCCCATATCGTAGATTTCGTTAAAGCCCAAATCAGCCAATTGTTTGGCCGCTTGTGCACTACGGTTACCTGAACGGCAGTACACGATCAAGGGCATGTCGAGATTGTTGGGCAAAAGCGCTTGACCTTTGGGTGTAGCGATTTCATTGACCGTCACGAGGATAGCCCCCGGAAGGTGACCTTGATTGAATTCTTCCTCGGTTCGAACGTCAATGATCACAAATTCACCGCTCTTGGTGTCCATCCATTCTTTAACTTCATCGTGCGTGACGCGTTTTACTTGGCCTTCGCGGGTAAATTCTTCTACCGTGACATCACCTTCCATTTCCGTGGCTTCCGGTTTCGGGCTCATGGCCCAAGATGTGCCTACGAGCGTCGTTAAGGCGATAAGCGTGAGTATCTGTTGTAAGTTTCGCATGTGAGGAATCTCCTTTTTGCAAAACGTTGATGAGAAGTGTCGAGCTCGATTGGGATGGAGTGTAGAAAATCGATGCCAAGAAGTCTGTTAACGAAAGGTAATGAAATCAACAAAAGGCATTCAGAGATTACGAAAAAATGCCGAAAGTACGGTGACTTTCGGCATTTCTTAAATCAATAAGCTAATGATTAGTTGAAGTAGGGGGTGAAGACGTCGTTGATAGCGGCTTCAATGTCAGCACGAGCAGCCTTAAAGGAGCCTTGAACCATGTCTTTACCGCCACCGCGACCACTCAGGCGAGTGTTGAGTGCTTTACTGGCTTCGCGCAAACGAGCGTCGTCCCAAGCAATCACGTAGTTATAGGTCGGAGAGCCGTCAGCGGAAGCCGCGGCAGCCAAAACCGCCGTGACGTCGGCTTTTTTAGCTTGAGCCAATTGCGTTGCGAAAACCTTTAATTCAAAGGGCGTCAAACCTTCTTCGAAAAGTACCAAGACTTTTTGATCACCCGGCAACGTGGCCGTTTTCATTTCAAAATATCGTAGATTGAGTTGGGCGATGCGTTCATCGCGAGCGGCCAACGTTTGAAGGGTCTTTTCAACGGCCGTAGCCACTTCATCGGGTTTGACGGACAAAAGACGGGAGGCCTTGATGACTTCATCGTGTTTTTTCGTGAAATCGCGAAGGGCACGATCACCGCATACGAATTCAATACGGGTACCGCCACGGTGTTTGGTCGCAGAGAGCACTTTGATGATGCCCACTTCTTGCGTGGACTTCACGTGCGTACCACAGCAAGCACAGCAGTCGGCCGACGGGATGTTCACGATACGAACTTTACCCGTGAGTTCCTTTTTCATACGGAAACCCATGGCGGCGCGCTCTTCGGCCGTCGGGAAGGAAATGTCGACGGCAATGTCTGCCTTGATCATGTCATTGGCAGCCTTTTCCATGGCGATGACCTCTTCTTCGGTCATCGGACCGCTCATGTCGATCGTGATGGCATCCTCATGCATGTGAAAACCGACGTTTTCATAACCAAATGCATTGTTAATGACGCCGGAGAGCACGTGCTCGCCCGTGTGGTTTTGCATGTTGTCGTAACGACGTTCCCAATCGAGCTTGCCGTGAACAACGGCGCCCACTTCCAAGGCTTTATCCGTGAAATGAACGATCACGCCATTTTGACGACGAACGTCGGAAACCACCGCCTCATTAAGATGTCCGTGGTCAGCGGGCTGACCGCCGCCTTCCGGGTAAAACGCCGTGTTGTCTAAAACGACTTCAAATCCTTTCTTCCCTTCCGTGCAAGCGAGCACCGTGGCATCAAATTCACGAAGATAGGGATTCGTGTAGAAAAGTTCGTTCATTTCTTCCATTTTGTTCAGCCTTACGAATCGAATCGATTTCTAAAAAATAACTTTGAAAGCTTACTCGCTAACGATGTATCTCTCAATGCTGATTTGCGAGTATCTAAGTGTTTTCGCGCAGCGAGATCATAAAAGAAAAACTCGCTTGAGTCCGAGTTGTACTCAAGCGAGTTTGTTCATGATTCCGCTCAATTACTTACGAGAGAAGAATCGATCACACGTTTCTTGGGCGACGTCACGCAAGAAGGCGGCTAATTCGGGATCAAGTTCCGTATCAAACGGAATTTCACGCGTGTTGACACCGAAGAGCGCACTGATGATCGTGCAAGCAAAAAGATAAGAACCGGCAGGCGTCGGATGGCGCTTGTCCGAGATGTATAACGGCACTTCCGGCATCTTTTGACGAGCCAAGGCAAAAGCCAAACCGGCCGGCACAGCCAAGGCGTCATTGTCATTGGCGACCGTGGTGATGGCGTCAGCCAATTGGGCGGTCATTTCAGGCTTGTCGGCATAAGCCCAAGAGATGACGAAAATCGGCGTGGCGTTATGTTGGCGGCAAATTTCAGCATCGAGCTTGCCGAACTTTTCAAAGTCCTTGCCCATCGTCGGGTGGATCGGGCCTTGAGAGCTGTCGTGCAAAAGAACGCTGTCCCAGAGCTGTTCATTGGGATCACGGAAAACGACTTCATTGTTGTCGTTGAAGGCGTAAGAAGAGATGGCGTGCGGACGGAAATAGCTTTCGACATCGTGCCAACTCAAGCTTGCACCGTTAATGGCGACCATGTTGCAACGGAATTTCGGCGGATTCGGGGCTTTTTGTAATAAGCGACGAACGAAACGGTGAGCACCGTTATTGAAGAAAAAGAAGGAATTGCCAACGTAAAGCAATGCCTTGGGAACGGGGATCGACGTGACTTTCGGCATCACGTTGTGCTCAAGGCCTGTGGTCGGATTGCAAACCGGTTCATAAACTTGATCGGACATTTTGAACTCCAACAAAGAAACATTCCTAGAACATTATGAACACGTGCCAGCCTTTTAGGTAGATGGGAAAAACCTAAGAAAAACGTGAATAGCTCTGTGAGAAATCCATGGATTCGAAAATGAGGATGCCTCATTTGATAGGACTCATTATTTCAAAAACGGTCTTTAATTGAATGCCTCCCCTTAATTGAAATTTGCAATAACCAATCAGAGGGAGGTAGATGCTTATTTTTTTTCTAGAGATTTTAATTTTGTTTTTCCGAATAAGTGTGCTTTTTTAACTATGAATTTGTCTCGATATTGAAAGATGTAAAGTTGTAACTTGTCGACAAATTAGAAGGTCTTGAAGTGCAAGCTCCAGGCTTGAGCGACGACGAAAAAGAAGCCAAGCTAACATCGGTTATTCATGAAGTGGGTTTGGATGAGACTTTCTTGGATCGATTCCCGCATGAGCTTTCGGGGGGAGAACGACAACGCTTAGCCATTGCACGGGCGTTGATTTTAGAACCCAAGGTGTTGGTTTTAGATGAACCGACAACGGC
>JAGCMT010000040.1 GCA_017646335.1 Burkholderiaceae bacterium | reverse complement strand
GCGTTCACGAGCTTCATCTTCATGATCAACTCCCCATTGCATCGCGGCGGTCATTGGTACACCAATTGGTTCATTTGTCAGGCGCTCGGCAATGATTTTGTCCATTAAGTCGTAATAGCCTTTCAACGGCTTTCCGTTGCTCTTTGATCGTGCGAGGACGTCGTGAGCTTGGGAAGCGGTTAAACAGCCGATTCGACTTTTGAACCATTGAGCGGTTTGTTGGAGTGGGCTTGCCATGATCAGATCCCCAATTGGTTTTTAAAACGGGTGTGGTAGCCAGTATTAATGAGTGACAACCGGGCTTCCGCACTTAAGCCTCGGAAATAGGCTTCGTAAGCCTTCGGTCCTTCGGCGACAGCGTCCTCTGCGCCTTGGAGTAAATCGGTCGAGACTTTAGCATGAGGCTTAGGCTCCGGATTGCCGGCACTGGCGCCATCATCGTCGTCGTCAGCGCAGATGCCCAGGAAAGCGCTTAAGGAGTAGCGGCAGGCATAAGTGCGAGCAGAACCGAAAGCCTGAGCTTTGGAGCCTCGAACTTCTCCGACCGGCATGAAGAGAGGGCCCGAGCTGAGAGTCTCGCCACTTTCGTGGCCAAGAATGGTTTCAACAACGACACCATCTTCTTGGCTTGTGACCTTTTGGTAGAGAAAGATGCCGTTGCGATTGAGAGCAGGGCGGACCACATCAATGATGGCACCCAAGTCGGCATACATACCGTAATTGGCCTTGCGATTCTTTACAACCGGAGCAAACTCGGCTTGGGCTTTTGCAAGCGCCTTGTAGATGTTGGTTGCGGATTCGATCATTTGTACACCTTGGGTTCAAAAGGTTCGATTTCTGCCCAGGCAATAACGCCTGATTCGGTGAAGTATTGAAAAGCTGACATTCCGGCAGGACCGACATATCGAAGGAATGTCACTTGCACTGATCCGTCGTAGTTTTTAACCGTCACTAGCACGCGATCAGGAATTGACGGAATATCGATTGGGAAGCGATGCCATTTGAGTGACATATCAAAATCCTTTGGTTAGAAACCATGAGCCAAAAGGAAGTCGTTCATCACAATCTGCCAACGAATGCCTGCACAAAGGAGGCTAAAGCCGATGAAGGCCAAAATAATCGCAATTATCTTGACGATGACGTCGTAAATCTTGGTGACTTCTCTCGCGTGTAGCATGGCAAGCCTTGATAGATTGTTTTCTTGCAAGGAATATATCATAGGTAGCCACTATAGTGAAGAGCTATGCTATCTATCTGTGATAGATATTAGATATTTTTGATTTGAATCAATGCTATTCATGAGTGGGAAATTAAAAGCCGGCTGGAGCCGGCTTGAGATGATCTTAGAAGTGGCGATGCGTCGAAATGAGTTTGCCCGCTATCGGGGTACACAGGGTTGCGTGATTGGGAGTGAAGATAACATCCTTACCGTTAATTCGGCAGATAGTTAATCGGGCATTGACGGCCGTTTGGACATCAACGATTACGACGTCGCCCTTTTTGAATAGTGGGGCCATGCTGTCGTCGTCAACCATACAGGCTACATTCGTCATAGATGACTCCATTCTGGGGAAATCCCTGAAATAGCTCATTTTCAGGCAAATGTATCAGAGCGCAATTGCTTTGTAAATGGGGGATTTGAAAATTATTTTCAAGAAATCTAAGCACTTTTACTTAGACAAGAAGTGTTTATTTAAGGCTCATTATCTGATTCTGAATTTCTTAATAAATTTAGCTGTGCTGTGCATTGTTAACTAAATTGCTGTTTTTTGAAATAGGATGGGGATTGATTTATTTGAGGAAAAAAGAAGGGCTGAGTTTTTTGCTCAGCCCGAATGGTTTTAAAGAATCACCATTGCTTAATTAATTCGCACACGATGCCGATAATTTGGAGCTTGTGGCGAGTGCTATGCAGAGACGGATAGGCAGGATTAAGAGGTCGAAGTTCGAAAATCGTTCGGCCCTCTTCGTCGAAATCAACTTCGAAATATTGTTTCAAAGTTGCTTCTTCCAAGCCGGAAAGTTCGGATCGTGCAACAAGGTAACTTCCAAACTTAGGAGCTCGTGTGGGGTCGATGATCACTACGTCGCCGTCATCAAATACAGGAGTCATCGAGTCGCCTGAGACGCGAAGAGCGAAGCATCCATCCGGGTAATCCCCGAAAGCATCGATATATTCATCAGGAATCAAGTCCCTAATGTTAGTTAAGGCGCCAGCTTGAACAAAAGAGATGAGGGGAACCTTCTTGCGTTTGCCTTCAAGTTCTTTCGGTTCGAGCATCGTGACGTTAGCGCCACCTTGGATGGCTGCAATCTCTTTTGCCAAGCGAGGACTGAACTCTTCGATTGCAATGCCAAGGGCTTGAGACATACAAGATGCGATCTTGACGTTTAACGGACGGCGACCGCTAAGGTATTGCCACAGATTGCCGGGGGTTCCCAAGTTATATCGTTTAGCAAATTCTCGTTGAGAGTATGGAGACTTCTCCTTGAATAACTCTTTAAGTCGAGCACTTTCTTTTTCGTATAACGTCTTCATGCCTTCCTCCTTTGTATAGCAATGATACACGAAAAATTACAAATGTGTAG
>JAGCMT010000039.1 GCA_017646335.1 Burkholderiaceae bacterium | reverse complement strand
GTCACGTCGACTTCCGGGTGACCAGGCGTCTTGCTGTGCCATTGACGGAAATCCTTCAAATCTTCGATCGTGAGGTCGTAGCCCGTCAAGTGCAACAAAGCGTATTGCAACATGGAACCGTGGCCGTTACTCAAAATGAAACGGTCGCGACCGGCCCAGTGGGGATTGACAGGATTGTGACGGAGGTGACGAGTCCAAAGAGCGACGGCGATATCAGCCATGCCCATCGGCATACCCGGGTGACCGGACTTGGCTTTTTGAACGCCATCCATAGCCAAAGCACGGATTGCGTTGGCCATCAACTGAGGAGTGACAGAGAGAGTCATGATTATTCTCGAGGTTAAACGTCAAAAAACAGGAGGGCCTCTCGCAGCGAGGCGATAAATTGACCCTAAAACATTTTGATTTTATCAAGAATAGCCATCGCTTTCCCTTGATTTGCCAAGCCATTCGGTCAATATCAGGACAAACGTTGGTCTAACACAACCTTTTTGCGTAAAAAAGAAAGTCCTCGGGATTTTCTCTTCGAAAATCGATCCGAGGACTCAACAAATCAGACGTTTTTTCGCTAATTTTCTTAACGATGACGAGACTCTAAATTGGCAATAATTCGGGCCAAATCCAACTCTTGGTCTTGCAAAAGAACCAAAAGGTGATAAACCAAATCGCTTGCCTCATTGGTCAATTCCTCACGGTCTCGAACGGTAGCAGCCAACGCCGTTTCCACGCCTTCTTCACCCACCTTTTGAGCAATACGCTTCGTACCCTTTTGATACAAACGTGCCGTGTAAGAGCTTTCGGGATCGGCTCCCTTTCGTTGGCCCAAAAGTCGTTCCAATTGCCACAAGAAGAGCCAACCGTGCTTAGCATCGGCAAAGCAACTGTCATTGCCCAAATGGCAAGTCGGCCCCACCGGATCGGCCAAAATCAAGAGCGCGTCGCGATCGCAATCGACATCGGCGTCAACAAAATTCAAGAAGTTACCGGAGGTTTCCCCTTTGACCCAGAGACGATTTTTGGATCGAGAAAAGAACGTGACACGACCGGTTTTGACGGTTTCATCCAGCGCTTCACGGTTCATATAGCCCAGCATCAAGACCTGACCGCTCACGGCGTGTTGCACGATTGCCGGCACCAAACCGCCGCCCTTTTCAAAATCGACGGACTGCAACTTTTCCAGATTTACCATACTCGCACCTCTACCCCTTCGGCTGCCAAATATTTCTTCAACTCACCGATATCAACGACTTTTTTATGGAAGACACTCGCTGCTAACGCGCCGTCAACGTCGGCCATTTGGAATGCATCACGGAAGTGTTCCATTGCACCGGCGCCACCCGAAGCGATCAAGGGCACTCGGCACGCTTCTCG
Organism: Burkholderiaceae bacterium; assembly: GCA_017646335.1. Lineage (GTDB taxonomy): Bacteria > Pseudomonadota > Gammaproteobacteria > Burkholderiales > Burkholderiaceae_F > Aphodousia. The sequence goes on along the minus strand of JAGCMT010000039.1, from coordinate 40,728 downwards.
AACCAATTTCAACTGCGTTATATCGTAACCTTGGCGCACGCCGTCCTGATTCATCATGTTCAAAACGATTTCGCCGGCACCGCGCTTTTGCACTTCACGAACCCAATCGAGCGTTTCCCATTGGGTCACGCGCGTCGTCTTTTCATCGCCCGTGAATTGATTGACCCAATACTTACCCGTTGCCTCATCGAACCAAGAGTCGATCCCAATGACCACGCATTGAACACCGAATCGATCGGCCAATCGCGTGATCAACGTCGGATCACTCAATGCGGGCGAATTAATGGAGATCTTATCGGCACCGTAGGCCAAAATACGTGCAGCGTCTTCTTCACTACGGATACCACCCGCTACGCAAAACGGGATATCGATCACTTTGGCGACCGTTTCAACCCAACGCTTATCAACCACTCGACCGTCGGCAGAGGCCGTGATGTCATAAAACACCAATTCATCGGCACCCTCTTCGGAATATCGCTTCGCTAAAGAAACGATGTCACCGATAATCTCATGATTGCGAAATCGCACACCCTTTACCACTTGACCGTCACGGACATCCAAACAAGGAATTATTCGCTTTGCCAACATGCGATCGCCTCCTTCACGTTAAATTTTTCTTCCAAAAGAGCACGGCCCACGATCACACCGGCAACGCCGCTACCCTTTAAATTTTCAATATCGCTTAAACCGCCGATACCACCCGAAGCTTGAAATTGCACATCCGGATACTTCGCCGTGACTTCTCGATAAAGAGCCACGTTCGTACCCGTCATCATGCCGTCACAAGAGATATCGGTACACAGAACATGCTTTAATCCGACCGTTCGATAAAAATCGACCAAGTCTTCCAATCGAGCCCCGGAGCCTTCTTGCCAACCGCTAACGGCCACTTCCTTATTGCCCTCAGCATCGATTCGCACATCCAAGGCAAGAACCAAATGATCGGCACCGTAACGTTTGAACCAATCGGCAACCAGCTCTCGTTCTCGTACGGCCAAAGAGCCGATCACCACACGCTCAACACCCAGATCCAAAAGCGCTTTTACGTCCTCTTCCGATCGAATACCGCCACCGGTCTGAACCGGCACGGACACACTTTTCACCATCTCACCGATTAACGCCAATTGACGTTTTTTCGGATCCTTGGCTCCCGTCAAGTCCACCAAGTGCAACACCTGAGCACCTTGTTCGGCATACGAACGAAAACGTGCAATCGGATCGGCCTCAAACTGCGTACAACGCGAATAATCGCCTTGTTTTAAACGAACGACACGGCCGTCAATCAAATCAATGGCAGGAATGATCATAGACCGAGCTCCAAGAAGTTCTTCAACAATTTGGCACCCGCCGCACCGGAGCGTTCCGGATGGAATTGAACACCACGGAAATTGTCGCGACGAATCGCAGCGGAGAACGCTTCACCGTACTGGGCCGTCGCAATGGTGTGTTCATTGACCGGCATGGCAAAGCTGTGTACGAAATAAAAGTGCGTACCGGCGGCAATTCCTTTAAACAACGGATCGTCCGTCGGATCGATTTGGTTCCAACCCATGTGCGGCAAAGGAAGCTCACCCGTTTGCAATTGTCGAACCGGATAATCGACCATGCCCAACATGTTGATGCCACCCGTTTCTTCACTGGTGCGACCAAGCAATTGCATCCCTAAACAGATACCTAAGACGGGCTGCGTCGCTTCGGAAATCAACTCCACCAATCCGCGCTCGTTGAGCATCGTCATCGCCGCTTTGGCCGTACCGACACCCGGCAAAAAGAGTCGCTCGGCAGCGCGAATAACAGCGGCATCACGACTGACAATCGGATCAACACCCAAACGTTCGACCGCCGCCTTCAAACTCGTTAAATTACAACATCCCGTATCGAGGATCACGACATTTTTGGCCAAACTCATTCCAAAACTCCTTTCGAAGTCGGTAAACGATCACCGTCCACACGAACGGCCATACGCAATGCACGAGCAAAGGCCTTGAAAAGGCTCTCGGCTCGATGATGATCATTATCACCCGTCGTTTGCAGATTCAACGTAATGCCCATTGCGTACGACAATGAACGGAAGAAGTGTTCGATCATTTCCGTTGAGAGATCTCCCACCTTTTGATATTTGAACTCGGCCGAATAAACCAAATACGGGCGACCGGAAATATCGAGCGCACACTGAGCCAGACACTCGTCCATCGGCAACATAAAGCCATAACGACCGATACCGCGTTTATCACCCAACGCACGCTTAAGTGCTTCACCCAGGGCCAATGCCGTGTCTTCCACCGTATGGTGTTCATCGATATGAAGGTCTCCCTTGACATCGACAGCCAAACGGATACCGCCATGCGTGGCAATTTGATCGAGCATGTGATCAAAGAAGCCCACACCGGTGGAAATCGTCGAATCGCCTTCACGATCGAGCCACACGGTCACGTTGATAGCCGTTTCTTTGGTCACACGGGTCACTGTCGCTTGGCGATCACGTTTGGTGAGCCGCTCCACAATCGCATCCCAAGAAAGCGTTTCCGGGTCATAACGCAAAGCGTTGATCCCCATATTCTCGGCCAATTGCACATCGGTTTGTCGATCGCCGATGACATAGCAATTCTCGCGATCCATCACCCCGTCAACCAAATAATGGGTCAGTAACTTCGTTTTCGGTTTGCGGCAATCGCAGTTATCTTCCGGTTTATGCGGGCAAATCAAGATTTCATCGAATCGAATACCGGCACTTGTGAGGGCTTGCATCATCAAATTGTGCGGTCCCCAAAAGTCTTCGGCAGGAAAGCTCTCCGTACCCAAGCCGTCTTGATTACTCACCATCACCAATCGCCAACCGGCTTGTTGCAAACGGCGTAGACCCATGATGGCGCCGGGCTCAAAAGCCAACTTATCGAAACGGTCGATTTGAAAATCTTCAGGTTCGGTGATGATGGTTCCGTCACGATCGACGAATAAATACTTTTGACTCATCTTCATCCCCTCTTTAAGCCAACGCTTTAATCGCCGCAATGACCCTTTCACATTCTTGACGCGTTCCTACTGAAATTCGTAGGCAACCGTCGAGCGTGACTTGAGTTGATTGGTTGCGAATAAAGATCGATCGCTTCTTCAAATCGTCAAACAATTGTTGTGCCGCTTTAAATTGCACCAAAACAAAATTGGCTTCCGTTCCAAAAACGGCCTCGACATTCGGGCAATCTGTCAACGCTTCGAGCAAATAGGCTCGATTTTCTTTCAACGCCTTCACTCGTGCTCGCATTTGTGCAACATTGACTTCGTCCAACGCTTGAACGGCGATATCCTCCACAGGACTCGGCACGGCATAAGGCGGCAACGTTTTCGTCAGAACTTCAATCAATTCGGCATTGCCGAGAACGAAACCGCAACGCAGACCGGCCAACGCAAACGCCTTCGATAGCGTACGGATGATTGCCATGTGCGGATAGTCCGCCAACCAACTCACGACCGACTTGTCGGGACAGAATTCGATGTAGGCTTCATCGACCACAACGACCGCTCGATCTCGTGCCATTTCAAGCACTTGTCGAATACTTTGAGGATCGATCAATTGACCGGTCGGATTATTGGGCGAACAGATAAAAATCACCTTGACGCGATCAAGCGCCTGCTCAATGGCATCAACATTCAATTGCCAACCGTTTTCCTTGGAAGTCGCCACCTTTTTGCATTCGACCCCTAACGTATCGGCACTGACTTCGTACATCCCGTAAGTCGGCGGACAAATGATGATGGCGTCTTCACGAGGTTCGCAAAACGCTCGAATCACCAATTCGATCCCTTCATCCCCACCGCGCGTCACAATCACGTTTTCCGGCTTCACTCCGGCATAACGCGCATAACTTTCAACCAATGCTCGAGGTTGCGGATCGGGATAGCGATTCATCTCCTGACGCGTCAATTCAAACGGTACCGATTCCGGATACTCATTGAAATTGAGCCACACGTCCTCGGGCTTAACGACCTTATTGAATGTCGGATACGTCACCAATCGTTGGATATTGCCTCGAGCGAGCTTTTCAACAGACATGATCTCAATCCTTTAAGGCATTCATACGAACCGTCACGGCATTCTTGTGCGCATCCAATCGTTCGGCGGCTGCCATCAATTCAACCACGGCTCCAATTTGACGCAAACCTTCAGGCGTCAACTCTTGAACCGTCATGCGTTTTTGGAAATCAGCCAAACCAAGACTTGAATACGTGGCGGTATAACCGTAGGTCGGCAACACGTGATTGGTACCGCTTGCATAGTCACCGGCACTCTCAGGCGACCAATCGCCCAAGAAAACGGAACCGGCACTGGTCACATCCTTAACCAAAGCTCGAGCTTGACGCGTTTCAATGATCAAGTGTTCGGGACCGTAGCGATTGGAAATCTCAACACATTGATCCAAATCGCGAGCCACAATCAAACGACTGGCAGAAAGTGCCTTTTCGGCAATTTCGCGTCGAGGTAAAACAGCCAATTGTTTTTCCGTTTCTTCTGCCACCGCTTCAGCAAAGGCGCGATCGGGAGTCAAAAGCACCACTTGAGAGTCCGGACCGTGTTCGGCTTGAGACAACAAGTCAGAAGCAACAAAGGCCGGATTGGCACCGCTATCGGCAATCACCAACACTTCCGAAGGTCCGGCCGGCATATCGATGGCAGCCCCATCCAAACGTTGACTGACTTGACGCTTGGCTTCGGTCACAAATGCGTTGCCCGGACCAAAAATCTTGTCGACCTTCGGAATCGATTCCGTACCGAAAGCCATTGCTGCCACAGCTTGAGCGCCACCGACCTGATAGACCGCTTCAACACCGCAAAGGCGACAAGCAAACAAAATTTCGGGAGCGATCGGCGGGGGCGAGGCCAAAACAACCTTACGACAACCGGCAATCTTCGACGGGACCAAAAGCATCAAAGCGGTAGAAAACAACGGAGCCGTCCCACCGGGAATGTAGAGACCGACCGAGTCGATCGGGCGCGTGACTTGTTCACACAAAATACCCTTCATCGTTTCAACGGAGACGGGCGCCAAGCGCTGAGCCGTATGAAATTTCGTCAAATTGGCAACCGCTACGCGCATAGCGTCTTTCAACGCTTCGGGCAATGCCTGTTCAGCCGCATCAAACATTTCGGAAGAAACCAACAAATCGGCCACTTCGGTCTTATCAAATTTACGGTTGTATTCACGAAGTGCGTCATCGCCATTTTCTTTGACGTTCTTCAAGATGTCGGTCACGATCGCCGTAATCGAATCCGATGCGCTCACGGCCGGACGCATCAATAACGCGGCTTGCTCTTCCTTACTGACGGCATTCCAGTCAATCACTGTCTTGAAATTCATATCCCTTACTCCATCATCTTTTCAATCGGCAACACCAAAATCGAACTGGCGCCGAGCTCTTTAAGTTTTTCCATCGTTTCCCAGAAAAGCGATTCACTGCTGACCATGTGCATCGCCACTCGATCGGGATCGCCGCTCAATTCCAAAATGGTCGGATGTTCAGCGCCGGGCAACAAAGCAACCACTTCAGCCAAACGACTCTTGGGCGCATGCAACATGATGTACTTGGACTCACGAGCTTGGATCACACCTTGGATGCGAGCTAAAAGACGATCGATCAAGATTTGCTTACCTTCTTCGATTTGGCCCGGACGACGAATCAAACAAGCCTTGGAGCGATAGACCACTTCGACCTCGCGAAGGCCGTTGGCTTCTAACGTTGCACCGGTGGAGACTTGATCACAAATGGCATCGGCCAAACCCGCACGCGGAGCAATCTCAACGGAACCCGTCAAAAGACAATTTTTATAAGATACGCCCCTCTCATCGAGATAGCGCTTTAAGAGATGAGGAAACGACGTAGCGATACGCTTTCCTTCCAAACACTGCACCCCGGTCCACTCTTCGTCTCGAGGCATCGCAATGGCGAGGCGACAGCCACCGAAATCCAAACGACGCAACATTTCATATCGAGATTCGATGCCCTGGGCTTGACGATTCATCAACGTCTCTTCCAAAACACCTTCACCGATGATGCCAAGATCGACCACACCGTCCATCACCAAACCCGGGATGTCGTCGTCACGAACGCGCAAAATATCGATCGGCATGTTTTCTGCCAAAACGATCAAGCGCTGTGTTTGCATGTGCATACGAACACCGCAGTTGGCAAGCAACTTACAAGAGTCGTCACTCAAACGGCCCGATTTCTGAATGGCAATTCGAAGCCTTGACGTGTCCAACATTGCCTTCTCCTTTAATTTTGTCTGCATCAATAAAAAACCCCCGGATAACCTTCCAGGGGTTTTGTGCTACTTCGCTCACTGTCTAACGCCGCCGGAAGATCCTATCACCGTCTTCCAGCACCAAAAGCCTGAAAGACTATTTCAGGAAATGGTGATGATGGTTACGGGCGTTACGGATGCAAAGCATGTGAAAGTTCTCCATAGGCGACGGCCTTCATTTCAGCCATCGTATGCGATTATTTTATGCCCTATTGATGCCTAATGAAAACCCCAATTTGCATTCCTCTGCGCATAAGTACCTACCGTTGACAATCACTGCAAAAATTTGGCGTTCGCACACGCATTGCCTACAATTGCCTGTACTGATTTTTTGAGGTTATTCCATGGCTCCTCGCTTTTACGTCGACACGGATTTTGCTATCGATTCCGACATTGTTTTGCCCACCAAACCGGCTCATCACGCATCGCGCGTGCTTCGCATGCGTACGGGCGATGATGCCGTTCTTTTTAACGGCCGTGGCGAAGAAGCTTCCGTGACGATGACCTTCACGAGCGAGGCAACAACGGCTCACGTCCATTCAATCAAAACCGAATCCTTGGAAGGTCACGTGGAAATGACCTTAATCCAATCGTTGGTCTCTCAAGAAAAGTTGGATTGGATTCTTGAGAAGGCAACCGAACTCGGCGTGGATCACGTGATTGTCGTTCCCGCTGAACGCTCCGTGACCAAATTGGACGAAAAACGTTTGGCTAAACGACTTGAGCAATGGAAAAACACGACGATTTCCGCTTGCGAACAATGCGGTCGCTTGCGCTTCCCAACGGTCAGCTGGATGCCCAATTTGAAAGAAGCGTTCGGCCAATGTGCGACGGATCAAAAAATCATTTTGGCTCCGGCCGCTACGATGAAGGTACGCTTGGATAAAACGCAAAGCCTCACTTTTGCGGTGGGTCCCGAAGGCGGTTTTTCGGAAAAAGAAATTGAATTGGCCCAATCGTTCGGTTTTGAATGCATGCTGTTGGGTCCGCGAGTATTGCGCACCGAAACGGCCGGCCTTGTGGCCCTGTCGGTTGCCCAATGGGCCATTGGTGACTTTCAGTAAAAACCGCTAACTCACTGATAATAAAAAAGGTTCGTTTGATAACGAACCTTTTTTGCATGGGAGATACCGTCTTAGTAGAAGAAGAACAAGGTAGCCAAACCCAAGAAAATCAAGAAACCGCCACTGTCGGTAATGAAGGTCAAAAGAACCGATGCGCCCATGGCCGGATCGCGCCCCATGCGCTTCAAAATCAATGGCACGACCAAACCGACGAAAGCCCCAACAATGATGTTGAGCATCATGGCCAAGAACATCACGAGACCCAACTTCAAACCGATGTCACTGTCGGCATAGAGCAACCAGGCAAAACCGCCGGCAATCAAACCCCACATCAAGCCATTGATAACGGCAACGCCCAATTCTTTCTTAAATAAGTCGATCGTCGTTGCATCGGTCACTTGACCCATGGCCAACGAGCGCACCAACAACGTCAACGTTTGATTACCGGTATTACCGGCAATACCGGCCACAATCGGCAACAGCGTTGCCAAAGCAACCACTTGAGAAATCGTATCTTCGAAAGCGCTGATCACTCGCGAAGCAAAGAAAGCCGTACACAAGTTAAGCCCCAACCAGATCCAACGGCTACGAGCGGCTTCCCAAACACTACCGTACAAGTCTTGCTCATCGCTCAAACCCACGGCGGCCAAGGCGTCTTCTTCACTTTCTTCACGGATGACGTCCACGACTTCATTCACGGTTAAGCGACCCATCAAGCGGCCGCTTTCATCAACCACCGGAGCACTCACCAAGTCGTAACGTTCGAAAGCCTGTGCGGCTTCATTGATGTCATCGAGCGGATTAAGCGTCAAGATGTCGCCCGTCATCACATCGCGAACATTTTTATCAGGATCGCAAATCAAAAGGCTACTGACCGGCAAAGCGCCCTTCAACACCTGAGAGCGATTGACCACGAACACCAAGTCGGTGTGGTCAGGCATTTCATCGAGCGTACGCAAATAGCGTAAAACCGTATCAAGCGTTGCCTCTTCGCGAATCGAGATAACTTCGAAGTCCATGCGTGCGCCAACGCTTTCTTCCGGATAGCTCATGGCCGCACGCAATTGCGCACGTTCTTGTGTCGTCAAACTTTCTTGAACTTCGGCGACCACGTCGGGCGGCAAATCGTCGACCAAGTCAGCGATTTCGTCGGTATCCAACGTTTCCATGGCATCGACCAACTCTTCACGATCCATGGCTTCGATCAAGGTTTCACGAACGCCTTCGTTCACCTCGACAAGCACGTCACCGTCTTTGTTGTCACTCACCAAGTCCCAAACGAGCATACGGTCGTCTTGGGGTAAAGATTCCAAAATGTGAGCAACGTCGGCCGGGTGCAACGGCGCCAAGATCTGAGCGATCTCCGCACGTGCATGAATATTGAGGCCATTGATCATCGTGGCTTCTTGGTCGCTCGAGAGCGCACCCGTTGCAACGACCTTACGGCGTTGCTCTTCAGCCTTATCGATGCATTGTTGGATTCGAGCTAATGCTCGCGTGACGTCTTCAGGCTCACGCGCGAGCATGGAGTCTTCGATCGAGAGCGAAGACTTCACATTTTGCTCCAAATCTCGCGTATCCAAGGGCATTTTCGTGAACCTTTGACTAAGAAGGAATTGACAACACTTTGAGGGGCACTTCCCCTCAAAACCTAATAAATACGGGCTTTTCGGCCCTCAATCTTTGTATTCTAGCGCACTATGTACCAAAGACGAAACCCCGTAAACACTTACGCACGCTTGGAGGGTTCTAACGTTACATAGCCTTTTTCGAACATGGCGGCAGGCGACCAATCCTGCTTGGCCTTACGAAGACCATCGATACCGAGGTCTTCTTCACGATTGAGCCATTCGATCTCATCGGGCAAACTGCGAGCCAATTCGCTGGCCAGTGCCGGGTAAGCGCCCACCACATCCCGATCGGCTTTTTCAATATGAACGGCAAACATCGTATCGGTTAATCGAGCGCCGTAAGAGAAGCCGCACACTTTGTCGCCCACCATGAGTAAGCCACCGTGAAGGTTCATCGCCTCAAAGTGGTCGAATGCCATCTCGATTGCTCGAGCTTCATCCTTCATCGAAGGAGACATTTCATCGAATCGTGCGTACCAACGAGCTAAAAACTCTCGGCACAAGGGCAAGGTCGCTTCGGTGATCGGCTCAAAACGAGCGTGAGGGTAAGCGGTCCAAAAGCGCTTGGCAAAGTTTCGTTTTCCATGAAGCTTGCGACCGCGCAAGGTTTCAATATCGTCTCGTCGGTAGAGATAATCCCACCAAGCGGTCTTGGTAGTCATCGACAGCGTTCGATACGGCAAAGCCTTTTCAACGGCAGGTACCAATTCGGGAAGACTACCGAAAAGTCGCAATGGCTCGCCCTTTTTCTCACTCCAGGACTCCATCTCCTGAAGAACACAAGGACAGCACTGACAACCGATCGGCAAAAGCCAAACAAAGGGCTCGTCGCTGGCAGCTCGCCAACGAATCACCAACGTCTCGTTGACGATAGCGTATTGCGTTTCACGCTCTTGCGCACGTGCAATCAAGGAGGCGACCGATAAGTTACAGTCACCCGTTCCCTTTGCCGGCAAAAATCGCTTGAGATCGTCAATCGAGTCAAAGCTGACCGGTTTTAATTGAATCGGCATACCCGTGAATCTTTCTATTAATTAACGGAGTTTTCGTTCGGGGTTGAAGTCGGTGCTTCAGCCACTTCCTCGGTCACTTCCATTTCTTCATCGTCCAATGCCTCTTCGTCGGTCTCATTCAAAACCTCACGCAAAGACGCATCGAGCAACACATCCACGTAATCCATACCGTGGATATCCAAAAGGATCTTTTGACCGCGGGGCAATTCCGGCAAGCCGGGCATGCGTTGCGTAAACGGCAAGCCTTCGATACGAATCAATTCGCCCTTAACAACAACCGCTTCCACTGTCTCAAATTTTTCTTGTTCAAGCCAACGCAAACTCCAATAACGTTCCATCTTTCGTTGGAATTCGTTATAGGCGGCATACGTCATCGTAAAGTTGGAAACAATCGCAAAAAGGTCCGTATCGCTCGGACGATAAACGGCCTCGCGTCCCATCACGGCACTGATCAACTGACGTTGATTGAGCAAGTCCACGTAACGACGCAAGGGCGACGTGCACCATGCATATTGCGGAACACCCATCCCATCGTGCGGGCCCGGCGTCGTACTCATCTTCACACGCCCCATACTTTGAGAGCGATAGATACCGGCGCGACCTTCGTCTTCTAACCAACCGCCCCAAACGGTATTGGCAAAAATCATCAATTCGCCCACAGCCAAATCAAGCGGAGCTCCGCGACGACGGGAACGAAGCGTAATCTTGGCATCTTCCCCTTCGCCATCCAGCTCGAACCCCCACTCAAGGCGACCTAACACTTCGGGGCGACCACGAACGGCCTCACGATCGGCCAAACACTTCTTGGCGAACTTCCACAACCAAGTAATTTCCTTGGCGTATTCGTGCTCAACCGTGCCGGCGATCAACGCCTCGTCGGTAAAGAGATGTTCGATCTTGTCATAACGAACATTTTCAACCACGCTAATGCGTTCAAGCGTGGTTTCCGTGGCTTGAACTTCCAACGTCTCGCGATTAACGAAGGCGTACAAAGACAAGCAAGGAACGGGACGGCCCTTATCCAACGAGAAGTTTTGGACCCAATTGTCCGGCAGCATCGTCGTTTTAATGCCCGGCGCATAAACCGTCGACAAGCGAGAACGAGCCACGCCGTCGATATCGCTATCACGCTCAAGCCCCAAAGCCGGCGCTGCGATGTGAATACCGATGCGCAAACGGGTTTCATCAATTTCTTCCACGCTCAATGCGTCGTCGATTTCCGTTGTGTTGGAATCGTCAATCGAGAAAGCCTTCACATCAGACACGGGCCAAGCGTCCCAGCCGTCTTGATTCGGTTCACTCAACGTTGCCGGGAAACCTTTACCGCGCGGGAAGTGCTCGGCATAGAAGCTGTCGATATGCCATTGATAGGGCGAGCGGATTGCGCCCAACTTAAGTAGCAAGCGCAAAGGCGTCATACGACTTTCTGCGCTCGCATCCGACAAAGCCTTCCATTGGATCGTGTTCTTGTCCGGGCTCATCAATAACGTGATGGCTTGGCTGGCGATCTCTGGAGGCAACTCGCCCGCAACCATTTGTGCGACCCAGGCCTTGCGTTGTTCTTCCAAACGACGCTTCTTTTCCAATGCGGCCAAAGCGGCTTTCAAAATTTCTTCGGGTGCACGTCGGTAATTGCCGCGACCTTTTCGATGGAAATACACCGGGTGACCGTGCAAGGTCAAAAGGGTAGCCACGCGCTCAACGACGCTAGCGCCTTCGCCGAAATATTCCTGGGCGATTGCATCGAATCGGAATTCCCCTTCGGGTGCGACTTCCCATAAAAATTGGGGATCGATCTCCGCAGCCAACGCTTCGGCACTCGGAAGCAATTCCGCCGCGGCAGGAGAAGAAAATTCAAAAAAGACATGACCGCCCTTGATCTTCGTACGACGACCCGTTACCAATTCGACTTGGTAAGCATTGCCATTTTGAGACAAGATGGTCCCGGCCTTAAAAGCACCGTCTTCTTCAAAAAATAAATACATTCAATCGCTCTCTTTCTGAACAAGCGTCCATTTTTTCAGTCGCTTATAGCGCCTGAAATACAAACTTTTCCAATTCGGGGATCCAAGCCTCGAATCCCTCGATCATATGGTTATTGCCATCGATCACGATTTGACGGCAATCGGCATATTGTCGATGAGCCACTTTCCAATCAAGGACTTCATCACCCGTACACAATAGAACCCAATAACGAGAGGCATCGGCAATCTCTGCTTGCATGGCCTTAAGCTCAATCGCAAAGTCCTCGGTCACCGTCATCGTACGATCGGTTCCATAAATCGTCTGTTCACCCAAATAGTGGTGAATAAATCCCCACGGTTGCGTTGCCGGATTGAGCAAAACCGCTCGACAGCCAACCGTCTCGGCTAACCAATGGGCATAAAAGCCACCCAAGCTGGCACCGACCACAACCAAAGACTTCGGATCGATGTCTTTGACCGTTTCTCGTAATAGCGTCTGCACTTTGGCCGGCGAAACATTCAGATCCGGCGCGAGGAATCGAGCCTTATCGCTCCAGGCCTCTCGTAAAAGGCTGCCTTTCATGGCTTGCGGCGTGGAACGAAAACCGTGCAAATAAATTACCGTGGTCATGCACGAGCCTTCAATGCTTCCAAAAGCTTGCCGTGGATGCCGCCGAAACCGCCGTTACTCATCACCAAAATGAAATCTCCCGGCCAACACTTCGAAACCGTGACAGCCACCGTTTCATCGATAGAGTGAAGCACATCGACTTTTTCACCTAAAGGCGACATTGCGTCGGCCACATCCCAAGACAAAGTCGGTGCGGCATAGCAAACCACGTGATCCGCCCCCATGAGGCTTTCGGGTAATTGAGCCTTCATCGTACCCATCTTCATCGTATTGGAGCGCGGCTCCAACACGGCGATCATACGAGCGGGGCCCGTCATCTTTTGACGAAGTGCCGCAATCGTTTCACGAATCGCCGTCGGGTGGTGAGCAAAATCATCCAAAACCGTCACGCCATCTTCACAGCCCTTGACTTCCAAACGGCGCTTCACACCACCGAAATGCTTCATGGCTTCGATTGCCACCGTCGGCTTCACACCAACCTCGACGGCTGCGGCAATGGCAGCCAACGTATTGAGTTGATTGTGGCGCCCCATCAACGGCATATCCAATAAGCCGATCACTTCACCCTTGAAGCGAACTTCTCCGCCCACGTCAATCGTCCAACCTTCAGGACCGTCGAAGTCTACGACTTTACTGTAGCAACCCATCGACAAAACGCGTGCCAACGGTTCACATTGAGCATTAACAACAATTTGAGCCGTTTGCGGCATGGCTCGAACCAAATGATGGAACTGACGTTCGATCGCAGCCAAGTCGGAAAAGATATCGGCATGATCGAATTCCAAATTGTTCAAAATGACCGTGCGCGGGCGATAGTGAACAAACTTCGAACGCTTATCAAAAAACGCCGTGTCGTACTCATCGGCCTCAATCACGAAATAACGAGACGGCGTCAATCGAGCAGAATGGGAGAAATTCTGAGGAACGCCGCCGATCAAGAAACCGGGGTTAAGTCCTGCGTAATCCAAGATCCAAGCCAAAATCGATGCCGTTGTCGTCTTGCCGTGCGTACCGGCCACACCCAACACATGCTTTTGTTGCAAAACGGCTTCACTTAACCATTGGGGGCCCGACGTATAAGGCAAGCCACGATCCAAAATGGCTTCCAACAACGGATTGCCACGAGAGATCGCGTTGCCGATCACGTACATATCTGCACCCAACTGCAACTGCTCCAAACCGTAACCTTCAATAAGTTCGATACCGGCAGCTTCTAACTGATCGCTCATCGGCGGATAAACGTGCGCATCACAACCAGTCACACGATGACCGGCGGCTACTGCCAATTGCGCGACGCCGCCCATAAACGTGCCGCAGATGCCCAAAATATGGATATGCATTTTGACTCGATTCGTTTGAGATACCAAAGGAATAATTTTAGCCGTTTCGACAAGCCGATTCCTGTATATTTCTGCGTATCGGCAAAGGATTTTTCTCATGTTGACGCAAAAAAACTCCCAAAGTCTCGCAATGGCGATCGCCCACGAAATTATGCAAGGCGCCTCTTGGCAAGAAGCGCGTGAAATCGTGGCTGATTATGTCGGCTCCACCTCCGACTGGCCGAACGCCGATTTAATTGAAACGACATTGCGTCGCGAGCTCTATCTGCTAGAACCCGACCACGCTGACATCTTGAAAAACTGGCGCCAATTGGCCCTTTACATCATGCAGCGTATCGATTTTCCTCTCTATCTCACCGGCAGTGTTTTAAACGGTTGCGCCACCGTTTATTCCAACCTTCGTTTGGCAGCTTTTACCGATGATGCCAAATCGGTTGAAATCGCACTGATGCAAGCCGGCATCGATTTCGAAGTCATCGACCCCGAACCGGCCAAGCCTCAAGCCGAGATCGCCTACGGTTGGCTCATTGATGTTCCGCGCGACAGCCTCTTTTTGAAAAAGGACAAACACCTTCGCCGCGTCGGCATCCGATTGGAAGTTTTTCGAGCCAAGGATCAATACGTCCATCGCTACAAAAAAGCACCGGATGAGCACCAAAATGCACTGGAATCGGCCGGTCGAATCGACTTGAGCGAATTAACCACATTAATCAATACCTACTAAGGGATAATTTACCCTTATTTGTTTTCATCTCTCTGTAAATACCCACAATCATCATCCAATTGGTGTATGTCCTGCGTTAATTTGTTGCTAAATGCTACAAACGTGAAAATAGCACTTTTTACCCTCTAGATATTTGTGTAAAAAAGGTACACAATGCTTGGTAATTTGTGATGTTTTTGCCTTTCTTGCCTTTATCTTCATCAAAAACACAAGAAATCAAGGCAAATCGAGGAATTTTTATTAAGGAGTACTCCGAATGGATCTTCGTAAATTGAAGACTTTGATCGACTTGGTCGCCGAAAGTGGCATTTCCGAACTCGAAGTCACGGAAGAAAACGACAAGGTTCGTATCGTTAACAAAGTTCAAACGGTTGCTGTTGCTGCTCCGGTAGCTGCCGCTCCGGTCGTTGCCGCTCCGGCTCCGGTCGCCGCTCCGGCCCCCGCCGCCGCACCCGCACCGGCTCCCGCTGCTGAAGTGAAGGTTGAAGGCACGCAAGTGACGAGCCCGATGGTCGGTACGTTCTACCGCGCTCCGAGCCCCGGCGCTGCTCCGTTCGTTAGCGTTGGCGACAAGGTTACGGCCGGTCAAACGCTCTGCATCATCGAAGCCATGAAGCTTTTGAACGAAATCGAAGCTGAAACGAGTGGCACGGTTAAGGAAATCTGCGTCGAAAACGGTCAACCGGTCGAATTCGGTCAAACGCTCTTCATCATTGGCTAATTACTATGTTCGGAAAAGTCTTAATCGCTAATCGCGGTGAGATTGCCTTACGCATTCAACGTGCGTGCCGAGAAATGGGTATTAAAACGGTCGTGGTTCACTCCACGGCTGACGCCGATGCCAAGTATGTGCGCTTGGCCGACGAATCCGTTTGTATCGGTCCGGCCTCCTCTACCGACAGTTACCTCAACATCCCGGCGATCATCAGTGCTGCTGAAGTCACCGATGCTGAAGCCATTCACCCGGGTTACGGCTTCTTGTCCGAAAATGCCGACTTCTCTGAACGCGTCGAACGTTCCGGTTTCGCATTCATCGGTCCGCGCGCCGAATCCATCCGCATCATGGGTGATAAGGTCTCCGCTAAGAAGGCCATGATTGAAGCCGGCGTGCCCTGCGTGCCGGGTTCTGACGGTGCTTTGCCTGAAGATCCTGAAGAAATCCTCGCAATCGCTCGCAAGATCGGCTATCCGGTCATCATTAAGGCCAGCGGTGGTGGCGGCGGTCGCGGTATGCGCGTCGTTCGTACGGAATCGAGCCTTTTGAACTCCGTTTCCATGACCAAGCAAGAAGCTCAAACGGCTTTCGGTAATCCGACCGTTTACATGGAAAAGTTCTTGGAAAACCCGCGTCACATCGAAATCCAAGTGTTGGCAGACAGCCACGGCAATGCCGTTTACTTGGGTGAACGTGACTGCTCCATGCAACGTCGCAACCAAAAGGTTTTGGAAGAAGCTCCGGCCTTTGGTGTTGACCGTGCTTTGATCGACCAAGTCGGCGAACGCTGTGTCGAAGCTTGTAAGCGCATCGGCTACCGCGGTGCCGGTACGTTCGAATTTTTGTATGAAAACGGTCAGTTCTACTTCATTGAAATGAATACCCGTATTCAAGTTGAACACCCCGTGACGGAATTCGTCACCGGTGTCGACCTCGTGAAGGAACAAATCAAGATCGCTTTCGGCGAACCCTTGTCTATCAAGCAAGAAGACATCAAGATTAAGGGCCATGCCATCGAATGCCGTATCAACGCTGAAGATCCGTTCAACTTCATCCCGAGTCCGGGTAAGGTGACGGCTTGGCATACGCCGGGCGGTCCCGGTGTACGCTTTGACAGCCACGTGTACGCGGGCTACTATGTTCCGCCGTATTATGACTCCATGATCGGCAAGTTGATCACGTACGGTGACACGCGTGAAATCGCTATCGCTCGTATGAAGATCGCTTTGTCTGAAATGGCCGTCTCCGGCATCAAGACCAACGTACCGCTTCACCGTCAGTTGATGATCGATGAAAAGTTCCGCCAAGGCGGCTTCGACATCCACTACCTTGAAGGTCGTTTGGAAGACTTGAAGAACTCTCAACGTAGTATCTAAGTAATAAGGAAAGAGCAAGATGCGTGAAATCACCCTCTTGGTGAGTGACAAATATGCAGAAACTTTGGGCGACGCCTTGATGGATGCGGACGTTTTGTCCGTCGTCATCGAAGACGCAGATGCAGACACGCCTGATGAACAACCGCTTTACGGCGAACCGGGAATGGAGCCCGTGCACTGTGCATGGAAAAATTCCCTCTTGAAGGTCTTGATCAATGACGATTTCGATTTGAGCATGACCTTGACGATCGCTTGCAAGGCTTTGGGTATCGAAGAGCCCAAGACGGTTGCGGACGTGGAAGTCGAAAACGCCGATTGGGTGCGTATCACGCAAGCTCAATTCCAACCTGTGAAGGTCAGTGATCGCCTCTGGATCGTGCCCACGTGGCACGAGCCGCCGGCTGGCGACACGGCCATCAATATTCGCCTCGATCCGGGTGTGGCCTTTGGTACGGGCTCGCACCCGACGACGCACCTTTGCTTGCAATGGATCGATGCGAACGTTCAAAACGATCAAAGCGTTTTGGACTACGGTTGCGGTACCGGCATTTTGGCCATTGCGGCCAAGAAGGTAGGCGCCAAGGAAGTCCTCGGCACCGATATTGACCCGCAAGCCGTTGAAGCCGCTCAAATCAACTCCGAAGCCAATGAGGCTCCGGCTCGTTTCGTGTTGCCCGAAGGTATGCCTGAAGGTCAGTTTGACGTCGTTGTTGCCAACATCTTGTCGAACCCGTTGAAGTTCTTGGCTCCGG
This sequence comes from Burkholderiaceae bacterium, assembly GCA_017646335.1. Taxonomy (GTDB): domain Bacteria; phylum Pseudomonadota; class Gammaproteobacteria; order Burkholderiales; family Burkholderiaceae_F; genus Aphodousia. The sequence continues at coordinate 23,220 of JAGCMT010000039.1, read as the reverse complement.
CCCTCTTGGCTCGTGTCAAAGAAGGCGGCTCGCTTGTCTTGTCCGGCATCTTGGCTCGTCAAGCCGAAGAAGTCATTGAGGTGTACCGCGAACACGATCCTCGCGTGAAGCTTTCCGTTTGGAAGGAACAAGAAGGCTGGGTCTGTATCGCCGGTCGTCGTGAATAATCACTCGATTCGAAAGCGATAGTACTATGACAACGTTTATCACTCGTTGTCCGACTTGCTCTCAGGCATTCAAGCTTGACGAGTCGGTATTAAATGCCAAAGAAGGCCAAGTACGCTGTGGCTTCTGCAATAGCGTTTTTAACGCAAAAGAACACCTTTATCGCTCCAAAACCACGGCTCCCGTTTCGGTTGCCGTGATGGAACGACAAGCCGAAGCTGAGCGTCAAGGTATCGCCAGCATGAAAGCATTGGCTAGCCAACTCCAGGGTTTTGATGCCGTGGATGACTCTGCCAATTTAACGCGTGTCAGTAGCACCCCGACGACCGCCCCGGCTCGTCAGGAAGTGATCAATGCACCGTTGGCTCAAGAAAGTGCCGCATCGGTTGAGCCCTCCTTCAATACACTCCCCTCGGTTCCCGCTACGACCGAACCGGTCAACGCCGAAGAACCCGAAGAGGATATGGATGACGAAGAAGACGATGAGCCCAAGCGTTCTCGCACGTGGCTTTGGTTCTTGATCGCCTTGATTGCCGCTGCCGGCATTGCCGCACAATTATTGGCGATGTACCGTCCGATGGTATTGGAAAAAGCCCCGCAGATGGAAAAGGTGTACGCACCGCTTTGCCAATATTTGAAGTGCGCCGACGCTGAAAAAGCACAAGCTCCGAAAACGCCTATTTTCAGCGTGGTTTCCCAAAAGTTGGAAAAGCTCGATGACAAGCGTTGGGCTGTGCGAGCAACCGTCAAAAACGCAACGGATATCGCTCAAAAATATCCGGCCCTCTTGGTACAACTCAAGAGTGCAAAGGAAGACATCTTGACTCGCCGTCAAGTGTTGCCGGAAAACTATTTGGAAGACAAGGCAGCTACGGTCGCTCCTCAAGCACAAGCCGACATCGGCTTTGCGTTTGAATTGCAAGAAGGCGAACCGGCTACGCTCTCCATCGAGATCGACTCCTCGATCTAATCATTGTTAGGTGACGAGATGAGCATCTTTATCTCAGGATCCGTCGCATACGATACGGTTTTGAGTTTTGAAGGTGCGTTTGCCGATCATTTGTTGGCAGATAACCTTCATGAACTCAACGTCACCTTTCAAACTCCCCGCATGATTAAAAACTTCGGAGGCTGTGCCGGCAATATTGCCTACGGCCTCCGAATGCTTGGCGCCACCCCGTTTATCGCATCGGCTTGGGGTCAAGATGCTCACGATTACGAAAAACACTTCGAAAGCCTCGGCATCTCCACTCGCGGCATTCTTCGTATCCCCGATCATTTCACCGCTCAAGCGTTGATCACGACCGATCGCCTAGGCAATCAATTGACCGCCTTTCACGAAGGCGCCATGGCGTTTGCCGCCAAGGCTCATGCCGATGGGGAAACGCTGGAACTCGGTGTCATCACCCCCATGGATACGCCCGTGATGCGTGCCCATGTGAACTATCTCAACGCCCGAAAGGTTCGTATCGTTTTGGATATCGGCCAAGCCTCCGCTTACCTCACAGGCGAAGACATGCGCTGGTTGATCGAACGTGTCGACATCCTCACCATGTCACACTACGAGTGGCAAGTGCTTCTGCAAAAGACACAATGGAGTAAAAAAGAAATCCTTGGCAAAGTGCAAGCGCTCATTGTCACGCAGGCTGAAAAAGGAGCAACGCTGACCTTATCCGACGGCTTTGAACTTCATCTCAATGCGCTCCCCGTGAGCGACTTCAAAAGTCCCGTCGGCTGCGGAGATGCCTTCCGCAGTGGCTTGGTCGCCGGCCTGTCAATGAATCTCGGTTGGGAAAAATCGATGCGTTTGGCGACGCTCATGGGCGCAATCAAAGCCGAAGTGCAAACCCCGCAAGGCTATCGCTTCACACTGGAAGAAATTGAAATGCGATACGCTCAAGCTTGGGGAGAAAAGCTCTCGCTTTCTCACTAAGCGGCGACACGGACCAATCCGCATCCTCTACAATTAATGCTGTCTATTATCGATGCCGTCAGAGTACCAATCGGACGGTGATGTTGGAGATTTGCGATGATCATTACCTATTTGGGCCATAGCGCCTTCGAAATCCAAACCGGCGATCACAAGATTCTTTTGGATCCGTTCCTGGTCAAGAGCCCCGATTACGATCCGAGCCAAGTGTGTGACATTCTCGTCACGCACGGTCATGGTGACCATTTGGGTAGTGCTGTCGACATTTCCAAAGAGCACGGAGCCTCGATTACGGCCGTTCACGAATTGGCCGGTTGGTGCGCCAAACAAGGGGCTGCAGCCGTCGGTATGAACGTGGGCGGGTGGCTGACTTATGCCTGGGGTCGCGCTTGCGCCGTACCGGCATTTCACTCTAGCTCCACGCCGGACGGCACCTATGCCGGCTGCGCCGTGGGTTACGTGCTTGAAATCGAAGGCACGACCATTTACTACGCCGGCGATACGTCCTTGTCTCAAGAGATGAAAATGATCGGTGAAATTTATGAACCGGATGTTGCCATGTTACCGATCGGCGGTCACTATACGATGGGAATGGAACACGCTGCCGTCGCCGCCAAGTGGACCGGTGCACAAGCCATCATCCCGATGCATTTCGATACGTTCTCGGCCATCGAAGTCGATACGGTCGCGTTTGAAAGCATGATTATCGAACAACAAAAGACGCCGTTGGTGATGGAAATCGGAGAATCGATCGAACTCGCATAACCATTGAAGCAAAAAAAGGGGAGACCATCGAGTCTCCCTTTTTTCGTTTCTAAATCAATTACATGAACAAATAGCCCTGCGACAGCGGAGCAACCCAATACAACACCACGTTGGCCAACAAAAAGACCACGACGGGCGAAAAATCAATATTGGCGATACGAGGCACCATACGACTGATCGGACCCAAAAACGGATTGGTCAAACGCCAAAGCATGGCGTATGAGGGCGATGTCGGTTGCAACCACGAAAGAGCCACAAAAATAACCGTGCCCCAAAGCACCAACTCGGCCAACCAACGAATCACGACAAAAATGGCACAGACGGGCACCATGAGAAGATCGACCGGCAATCCGTGAACTTCACGCGACACAAACGCAACGACGAAGGCCATGATGTAAGCGCCCACGATCGAAGCCGGCTCCCAACGCTGAGTGGGTCGAAAAACTTGAGACAGCGGCACCACCAACCAATTGGTTGTTGCCCAAGCAAGGCGTGCGATGGGATCAAAGATCGACAAACGTTGATAGAAGATGTAGGTGCGAAGAAGCAACAAACATCCGATGAACGTCGTGATCATGTTGAAAAGAAAAGCAACAAAATTCGCAAACATCGTAAATCTCACATATCAAAGATGGTGGCATTGTACCGTTTTTGGCATGGCGGCTTGTTCCATCAAATGCTTCCAATCAAAGAAAGGTCCCGGATCGGTCTTGCGACCCGGGGCAATATCACTATGACCCGTCACACATGTCACTGTCTCGTAACGCTCGGCAATGGCGGCAATCAATCGAGCCAATGTCTCATATTGAATGGATTCAAACGGATCAAAGTCACTTCCTTCAACCTCAATACCGATCGAAAAATCATTGCAACGAGAGCGCCCCATAAAGTTCGAGACACCCGCATGCCAAGCTCGCTTTTGGGTATTCACAAACTGCGTCACCCCACCCTGACGATCGATGAAAAAATGGGTTGAAACCTCCAACCCTTTCAACGAGTCAAAAGTCGGATGTTGAGAACAATCCAACGTCCCGTCAAAAAGACCTTGAACACAACCGGTCCCAAACTGACGTGCAGGAAGCGATATATTGTGTACCACAATCAATTCCGGCACACACCCAACACTTCGCTCATCAAAAAATGGCGAGGCATGCCAACGCACACCCTCGCCATGGATAAATCCCAAATGATCAATCTTCATTGAGAAGCCTTTTGAGCACACTCTTGTGAGCAAACCATTTTGTTTTTAACCCATACCCCGTCGGCTTCCGCAAAATGCACGCCGCACACAGGGCAAGGAACCATTTTTTTCGCCTCACTTTGACGCAGCTTCTGACGGGTTTGGCGCGGCTTGAGTAACTTTTTTCGATTTTGAATCAACATGAAAATCAAAGCACCCAAAAGCATCCAGAAAAGAATACGCCCCATAAAATCAACCCTTTAGAAGACGTCTAAAACAAAACGATAAGCGAAATACGAAATCACTTGGCAGGCTACTGCCAACCAAAAAACGATCAAGGCTTGACGGCTACGCCAACCGCAAAAACGTCGACCCAGAAGCAGCACACCGAAGATCGCGCAGCTCGTCATCGTCATCACGGTCTTATGGCCGAAAAGTTCGGCATCGGCAATCATCGTCGAAGAGAACATACCTCCGGCAATCGTCAACACCAAGAACACGAAGCAGGCGAGCACGAAACGGAAAAGCATACGTTCCATACTCATCAAATCCGGCAATGCGGCCACCAAACCGGCAGGTTCACTCAATGCTTGATGATTACGCAAACGACGATCCAAAATCCCCATCAAAATCGCTTGCACGATCGCCATCATCATGAATGCATAAGCAATCAAACCCATGGCTATGTGCAACTTAAAACTCAACGGTGCGCCAAGCAACAATGCATGCCCACTCGGGAAAACAACGGGGCCCCAAACGCCGACGCCGGCCACCAAAGCCACAATGCCCAAAAGCGCATGCACTTGGGTGTAAAGTGCTCCGTACACAAGCATCAACACGGCAAAGAAACACATCGCGGACAAAGCGATACCGAAGTCCATCGCCATCGTCGCTTTAGCAGGGAACGCAGCACCTTGTAAAACCCAGAAATGGGCAACAATACCGAGACCGGCTGCACCTAATGTCGATAACGGAGCCACATCGCCTTGTTTTTTAAAGCCGTTCACAATTTTTAAGCCGGCAAATAGGTACAAAATCGTTGCAACACCGTAAAATAAGAGGTTTAGTTCCATTTGCGTCACTTTCAAGAAAACTGATTGGGAGAGAGCTCCTAGCAGGCATTCATTTTAGCGAAGACTGTACGCAAAGTTGTGCCCAATTTACTAATCGAAACGTCTGATTTTTATGTTCAATAATTTAAGTCAATCCCTCTCGCGCGTGATCAAGACCATGCGTGGCCAAGCCCGTCTCACGGAAGAAAATACCAAGGAGATGTTGCGCGAGATTCGTATCGCTCTTCTCGAAGCTGACGTCGCATTGCCGGTCGTTCGCGAATTGATCGCCCGCATCAAGACAAAGGCGATGAACCAAGAAGTGATCGGCAACTTGAACCCGGGCCAAGCATTGGTCGGTATCGTTCAAGACGAATTGACGGAAATCATCGGCGGTAGCCTCTCCCGCAAAGAACGCGAAATCAATTTGGCAAGTCAACCCCCGGCCATCGTGTTGTTGGCCGGTCTTCAAGGTGCCGGTAAAACGACGTCTGCCGGTAAGTTGGCTCACCATTTGACCAAAGAACTGAAGAAGAAAGTCTTGACGGTTTCCACCGACGTGTATCGTCCGGCCGCTGCCGACCAATTGAAGGTCATCACCGAACAAGCCGGTGCCGATAACTTCCCGATGGATGCCGCATTGAAGCCCTTGGGTATCGTTCGTGAAGCTCTTGATCACGCCAAACGTCATTTCTATGACGTGCTTATCGTCGACACGGCCGGTCGCCTCTCCATCGACGAAGCGATGATGCAAGAAGTCGCCGACCTTCACGCTTACCTCAACCCGGTCGAAACGATGTTCGTGGCTGACTCCATGTTGGGTCAAACGGCCGTTCAAGCCGCTGAAGCTTTCAATGAAAAGTTGCCGTTGACGGGCGTGATCCTCACCAAGCTCGACGGTGACAGCCGTGGCGGTGCCGCATTGTCCGTGACGTATCGTATCGGTAAGCCGATCAAGTACGTCGGTGTGTCCGAAAAGATCGACGGCCTCGAACCCTTCAACCCCGAAGGCATGGCCAGCCGCATCCTCGGCATGGGTGACATCGTTTCTCTCGTTAAGGACGTTCAAAAGGCTATCGACGTTGAAGAAACGAAGAAGTTGGCTGAAAAGCTCAATAAGGGCGACCGCTTCGACTTGAACGACTTCAAGGCCCAATTGGCCCAAATGAAGAACATGGGTAGCTTCTCCGGTCTTTTGGAAAAGCTTCCGGGTCAATTCGCAGAAGCCGCTTCCAAGTTAAATGACGAAGACGCACACAAGGCATTGGCTCGCACCGAAGGTATCATCAACTCGATGACGCCGTTGGAGCGTCGCAAACCCGAACTCATTAAGGCAAGCCGTAAGCGTCGTATCGCCGCGGGTGCCGGTGTTCCCATCCAAGAAGTCAACCGTATGCTCAAGCAATTCGAGCAAACGCAAACCATGATGAAGTCCATGAAGAAGGGCGGCATGGCCAAGATGATGCGCGCTTTGGGCGGCCTCGGCGGTCGTTTCGGCGGCGGCTTCGGCGGTGGCTTCGGTGGTTTTGGCGGCTTCGGCCGATAAAACCACGATGAGCGACTTCGTTCGTATCCTCGGCATCGACCCCGGTCTTAATCACACGGGGTTCGGTGTCATTGATGTGCAAGGCGCAAACGTGCGATTCGTTACGGCGGGCGTAATCAACGTCCCCAAAGGCGAATTGGCCGAGCGCCTTCATTTCATTTTTACCGAAGTCGACAAAATTGCAAAAGAAACGACACCGATGTTCGCTGCGTGCGAAAAAGTGTTCGTCAACGTCAATCCCCATACCACCTTGCTTTTGGGTCAAGCTCGCGGTGCGGCATTAACGAGCCTTGCATTCAATGATCTTAAAGTCCACGAGTTCACCCCGACGGAAATCAAGCAAGCCGTTGTCGGCACGGGTCGTGCAACCAAAGCACAGATTCAAGCCATGATGTCTCAAATGTTGGGATTGCCGGAAAAAATTCAACCCGACGCGGCCGATGCGCTCGCATGCGCCATGTGTGCCGCACAATCGTTTCGCATGATCGACGCCCTGCAAGTACCCAAAACGACAGCCGGGCGTGCTCGCCGTCGTACAAGCGGCAGCAAAATTCGAAGTGCATGGGAAACGCATTTAGGAGTGAACCGATCATGATCGGACGTATCCAAGGTACGCTTATTGAAAGCAACCCGCCCCAAGTTCTCGTGGATGTTCACGGAATCGGTTATGAGGTCGACGTTCCGATGTCGACCTTTTACAACTTGCCGAGCTTGGGCGAGAAAGTGACGTTATTGACTCACATGGTCGTGCGCGAAGACGCTCAATTGCTTTACGGCTTTTTGACGGCTGCCGAGCGCGACTGTTTCCGTCAATTGTTGAAAGTCACCGGTATCGGTGCTCGCACGGCATTGGCCATCCTCTCCGGCATGAGCGTAGAAATGTTGGTTCAAGCCGTTGCCATGCAAGAAGTCGGCCTTTTGACGAAGGTGCCGGGCATCGGCAAAAAGACCGCCGAACGCTTAATCCTCGAATTAAAAGACAAGCTCGGTAGCGCCATGATCGCCAGCGGCAACACCGCCGTTGCCTCGAGTGCCATTGCCGATGTGATCAAGGCATTGGTGAGCTTGGGCTATAGCGAACGAGAAGCCACGATGGCAGCGAAGAAATTGCCTGAAGACATCGATCTTTCCGAAGGTATCCGATTGGCCTTGCAAGGTATGGTGAAATAATGCAAACGATCGAACGAATCGTCGCCGGCGAAGTCGCCTCCCCTAACGAAGAAAACATCGACCGCGCTTTGCGACCGACCCGTTTGGCCGACTATGTCGGTCAACCGAAAGTTCGCGACCAATTGTCGATTTTCATTGAAGCGGCCAAAGGCCGTGGTGAAGCGTTGGACCATTTGCTCGTTTTCGGTCCTCCGGGCTTGGGTAAAACCACTTTGGCACATATCGTCGCCAATGAAATGGGCGTTAACCTTCGTCAAACGTCGGGGCCGGTGTTGGAACGCCCGGGTGACTTGGCAGCCATCCTCACCAATTTACAAGCCGGAGACGTGCTCTTTATTGACGAAATCCATCGTCTCTCTCCTGTCGTGGAAGAAATCCTCTACCCGGCATTGGAAGACTTCCAAATCGACATCATGATCGGCGAAGGCCCTGCAGCGCGCTCGATCAAACTCGATTTGAAACCGTTTACGTTAATCGGTGCAACGACTCGAGCCGGTATGCTCACCAATCCGCTTCGTGCCCGCTTCGGTATCGTCAGCCAATTGCAGTTTTATAGCAACGAAGACTTGGCACACATCGTCAAACGTTCTGCTCGTCTTTTAAACGTCAAGATCGACGAATCGGGTGCGTTTGAGATTGCCAAACGAAGCCGTGGCACACCGCGTATCGCCAACCGCCTTTTGCGTCGTGTTCGCGACTTCGCACAAGTTCGCGGCAACGGTGATATCACCCGCGAGATTGCCGATCGTGCCTTGCAAATCTTGGATGTCGACCCCTTGGGCCTCGACATGATTGACCGAAAGTTCTTGTTGGCGATCATTGAAAAATTTAACGGCGGCCCCGTCGGTATCGACAACTTGGCGGCTGCCGTGGGCGAAGATCGCGAAACGCTTGAAGACGTGGTGGAGCCCTATTTAATCCAACAAGGTCACTTGCAACGTACGCCTCGAGGACGCGTAGCAACGATTTCGGCTTATCGTCACTTCGGTTACGATGCCCCCCATATCGGCGGTCAAACGCAAGAGCTTTTTTAAAAGATAAAAATCCTTATAATTCGACGCCTTATGCAAAATGACTTTCACTTGCCGGTGCGCGTTTATTACGAAGACACCGACCACGGTCGAGTGGTTTACCACTCCAATTATTTGAAGTTCTTCGAACGCGGTCGCACGGAATTTTTGCGAGCCCTCGGTTGGAATCAATCCCAATTGATCGAATCGGGCCTTTGTGCTTTCGTCGTTGCTTCGATGACGATCAATTATCGTCGTCCGGCCATCCTCGATGACATGCTCGACATTCGCACGCGTGTAACGAATTTACGTCAAGCCTCGTTCGTTTTTGAGCAAAAAGCCTTCCGTGACGGTGTCTTATTGTGTGACGCCACGGTAAAAGTCGCCTGTGTGGATCCTGTTCGCGGAATGCCGATGATCATTCCCGAAAATATGTTTGAACAAATCAAAGCCGTCTACGAAAACGGAGAAAAATAAAAAATGAACGCTAGTCCCGATATGTCCATTTTGTCCTTGCTCATGCACGCTTCTGTCGTCGTGCAAGCAGTCTTGGCCATCTTGGTCTTCCTTTCTTTGGTGAGCTGGACCCGAATTTTCCAAAAGTGGTTCCAATTGCGTCAAGCCAAGCGCATGAGTGAAGATTTCGAAAGCCGCTTCTGGAGCGGTTCCGAACTCACGAAGCTCTACGAACACGCACAAAACCACCATGGCAATTCCGGTACGCAAGAACGTATTTTTGCCGCCGGCATGACCGAATTCATGAAGTTGTCCAATCGCGGCAGCGTCGAAGCTTTGGATGGTGTTCGCCGTGCCATGCGTGCTACCTATCAACGCGAACTCGATAATTTGGAACGCGGCCTTCCCACGTTGGCTTCCATCGGTTCCGTGAGCCCGTATGTCGGTCTTTTCGGTACGGTTTGGGGCATCATGAACGCATTTACGGGTCTTTCCGCTTTGGATAATGCTTCCTTGGCAACCGTGGCCCCGGGTATTGCCGAAGCGTTGGTTGCAACGGCAATCGGCCTTTTTGCCGCTATTCCGGCCGTGGCTGCTTACAACCGTTTTGCTAACGACGTCGAACGTCTCTCCATCCGTTTCGAGAGCTTCGCCGAAGAATTCCAAAACATCCTTCAACGTCAACGAGGCTAATCCATGGACGGACTTCGCTCCTCTCGACGTTCGTCTCGCCGTCGTTTGATGGCGGACATCAACGTCGTTCCGTACATTGACGTGATGCTCGTGTTGGTGGTGATCTTGATGGTTGCCGCCCCGTTCGTGAATCCCTCGCTCGTGAATTTACCGAGCGTTAAGAAGGCAGAAAAAGCGCCGGACACCATCATCGAAGTGATCGTGCACCCGACCGGTGCCATGTCCATCCGTAAGGGCAAGGACCTTTTGGCCGTAGATATGCCGGGTTTGATCGCCGCCGTTAAGAACGCCCAAGCCGGCGCTCAAGAAGTCCCGGTCGTGATCGCTGCCGACAAGGTCGTTCAATACGAACAAGTCGTCAACGTGATGAAGAAATTGCAAGAAGCACAAATCCAACGAGTGGGTTTGTCTTTGAAGGTCGAGAAGTAATATGACCGAAAAGACGCCCGCCACGAATAATGCTCCTCAAAAGGACCGATCCAACATCGGTTCTTGGAGTCTTTCGTTCGTGTTGGCAGTGTTGATGCACGCAGGCCTCTTCGTCGGTCTTTTCGTCGTGTTCCAATGGAATACGCAAAGTGAAGAAGTGGTCTACGCCGAGCTCTGGAATCCGGCCTCCGCACCGGCCAAACCCCAACCGAAGGTAGAACCGCCCAAGGAAGAGGTCAAGCCCGAGCCGCAACCTGAGCCGGAACCCCAACCCGAACCGCCTCCGCCCCCGAAGGCTGAGGAACCCGCTCCGATTCCTGAAGACGTAATCCGTCAACAAGAGGAAGAAGAGCGCAAAAAGAAAGAACTCGAAGAGAAAAAGAAACTTGAGGAACAAAAGCGCTTAGAAGAAGAAAAGCGTAAACGCCTCGAGGAAGAAAAACGCAAGAAGCGCGAACAAGAGCGTATCCGCAAGGAAAAAGAAAAGAAGCGCAAGGAAATGGCTCGTCAGTTAGCACAACAAATGCAACAAGACGAAATGAAGCGCATCGATGAAACGTCCAAGGATAACGCTGCCGGTCGTATGGCCGGTGAGCTCGGCAATTCCCAAACGGCTCTTTATAATGAACGCGTTGTTGCTTGTGTTCGTAAGAATTTGATCTTCAATGTGGCTCCGGATATGCAACCGGGCCAATACAAGACGGAATACGAAGTCGAATTGATGCCCGATGGCAAACAAGTCGGCTCTCCAAAATTGATTCGAGGAAGTTCGTTGCCCTCGTTCGATAAGGCTGTGGAAACGGCTATTCGTGCGTGTGACCCCTTCCCCACTAACCCGGCTGGCAATACGCCCAAGACGATTCGCTTGTCGTTTGACCCGGTCGAATCCCGACAATAAAGGATTATTTGAAAATGACGAAACTTGACAATCAAACCGCTGAAGACGTCGGTTTGGCTTTCGCCGGTTGCTTGCGCGACCAAATCCGTTTTACGGTTAATGAAGCCGCTCGTGCAACGAATGTTTCCTTGCCGATCTTCGCCTTCATCAATCCGGGTCCGGTGCGTGAATTCAAGGCCATTTGGTCTGCATTCTCCCAAGGCATCGCCATTTGGGCAATCCTTGAAAAGGATCCCGAACTTCGCGAAAACGAAAAGGCTTTGCGTAAGATCGTTCACAACATGCAAACGGCCTCTGAAAAGATCTTGGCTCCCAAGGTGTTCCAACACATGAGCAACGATCAATGGGACCGCTACAACACCGCAAAGCGTGACTTCTTGCGTTTGGCTCAAGAGACGACGACGATGAAGTACGACTTCGCCGACGCTTTCTTGCGCTTCTACCACGGCGAAGGCTCCAAGAAAATCAACGACCGCGTGCGCCAAAATACGGTTCGCCAAGTTGAATTGGTAAGCGGTGTGTTCTTGCGCTTGTACGAAGTGGTTGCCAGCCACCCGGTTGCTGCCAAGGTCGCACAATAATCGTTTTTCGACACTCAATTACTCAGGCTTCTTTCGAAAGAAAGAAGCCTTTGTTTTATTTACGAAAATCCAAATCCTCACCAATCGGTCAGGCTTTCCCTAATTCTTAACGATTTTTTGTCTATTCACACCCCAAGATCAAGAAAAAACCAAGCAAAGACAGTACGTTAGGTATATATTTTTATTGTTCATCCGAGCAATTTATTCTCTTTAGGAGCACTTCATGAACAAACAAGAACTCATCGCGATTGTCGCTGAAGAAAATGAGATTTCGAAGGCTCAAGCCGGTCGCGTGGTTGATTCCATTTTTGGCGCCATCGTCAAGGCCGTTGGTAAGGGCGAAGGTTTCCAATTGGTCGGTTTCGGTACGTTTAAGGCCGTTGAACGCGCCGCTCGCGAAGGTCGCAATCCGGCTACGGGCGAAATGATCACCATCCCGGCATCCGTCGCACCGAAATTCACGGCCGGTGCCGCCTTTAAGGCTGCCGTCGCCAAAAAATGCTGCTGCAAGTGCAAATAATTGAGCACGAAGCCTAAAAAAACCGCCTCAATCGAGGCGGTTTTGTTAGTTTCTACGATCGGTTACTTCACCGAATCCATAAACTCGCAATAGGTTTGGCGATTCAGAATCGGTTTGAAGTTCTGACAAATCGCTTCAGCCTTTGCCGCATCATCAAACAACAAGTCAATGATGGTCATCGCCAACACTTTGGCAACCTTCTCATAAGCCACTTCCGGATTGGTCAGGCGGTAATTTGCACCGTGCAACACGCCCTCCGCACAGCCGACCCAAGGATGCACAACCGGGATCAAATGAGACACGTCCCCCATATCGGTACTACCGGCCGAATGAGCTTCCAAACCCACATTTTCTGCACCAAAGACCGCTTCGGCATTGACTCGCATCACATCACGGAAATCGGCATCCGGACGCAACGGCAAATAACCCGGCAAATCGTGAACGGTGCATTGAGCTCCCAAAGCATCGCCTCCGGCCTTTAATGCACGATTGATAGCAGCGTTATAGCGCTTCAACGCCTCAAGATTGGCAGCCCGAACATAGCTTTCCATCGTCACATGGTCAGGAATCACGTTGACCAAGTCACCGCCCGAATTAATAATCGGATGGAAGCGTACACAGTCTTCATCACGGAACGTCTCACGGATCGCATTGACCCCCATAACACCCATCATGGCGGCATTCAACGCATTGACCCCTTGATCGGGTGCACAGGCGGCATGAGCGGGAACCCCACGGTATTCGATCAATTTACCGATAAAACCGTTACTACTTGCCCCCAAGCCGAAATACCCGTTGGGATTGGACGTCACATTGGTGTGCATTTGCAAAGCCATGTCGACATCGTCAAATCCGCCTTGGCCGATGATTTCTTGTTTACCGCCCAAATAGCGAATTTGGCCTTCACAACGAAGCTTGTTGCGATAATCAATTTCCACATACTCTTCAGCCGGCACGGCAAAAAACACCACGTCACCGTCGAGCTGATCCATAATGCCGGCATCTTTAAATGCCATGGCTACAGCCATCATATTGGCGATTTGCACATTGTGCCCACAACTGTGAGCGGCACCCGTGGTGGAATCGGCTTGAGGATGTTCACGACAAATGACCGCATCAAGCTCACCCAATAAAGCCACCGTACGAAGGCTCTTTTTACCCTTCAGACGCGCTTTGACACCCGTGATACCCCAACCATCGGTGCAATCCATTCCAAGTGCCTCAAAGGCTTTTTTCACCTTTTGACTTGTCTTTTGCTCTTTAAAGCCAAGTTCGGGCTCTTGGGCAATGGCGTTTGCCAATGCTTCGATATCACAACGACGGGCCTCAATGGCCTCGCACACGCGTTGTTTTAATTGAGCCTTGTCCATAATCCAATCCCTTTCATTGACCGAGGGAGCACGGAGTCAATGCCTATGCTCCCCTCATTGTGATGATGTTTAGATGACGCCTTCCAAGTGTAATACGAATTCCGCCATCATCGTTGCGCAAAGGAACGTACCGGCAGCGACGCACAATGCCACAGGAACAATACGCCAAGACAATTTCTTGAAGGCTTCCAAGTCTTTACCGACACACAAACCGGCATAGGCCAAAATCGGCGTCGTCGTTGCCATCAAATTGATGTTATTGGCTTGAGCAACGACCCAATCGCCACCCGGGAAACCCGGAATCGAAACGGCAACGCCAACGGCGGAGACCCAGAAAACGAGCGGCAAGCGATTAAGACCCGGCAACATGCTCAGAATAACGCCGATCAATGCCAAGGCGACCAAAACCAATGCGCCCACGGATCCGGCAGCGATATCGCCGTTGTAGCCGATGCAGTTGGCGATCATCGAGAAAAATCCCGTTACTAACAAGATAAAGAGGAAGTCCTTAAACTTTTCAAAATTTTGTGCATTCATAGTATTTCTCCAAATCTGTTCTTACTTTTGTTCTCGTTCGTGAATCAAGCCTTCTTTTCACGCTTGCCCATCACAAAGTCGTAGAGCTTGATCATCACCGGCAAGGACACGAACAAAGCGAAGTAAATACCAAGAATCGTCGTCATCAAGTTAGCCGCACCGGAATAAGCACGAATCAAATCGGCATATTCAGGGAACACGGCAATCACGGAACCGACACCGGCGGCCATCATACTGCCCGAACCGACGCCAACGCCCATGGCCAATGCATAGGGGTGGAACCATCCCGTTTGAGCAATGATGCCGGCCAAAAGGGAAATCCATAAAGCACCGAAAACCGTACCGCAAATGTACATACCCATCACGCCGCGACCTTCGGGACTATCCAAACCGAAGCGCTCGGCAATAATGGCAACGTTGGGTTCACGGTCAATCGAGTAGCAAGCACCAATGGCTTCACGCTTCATACCGACCAAGATAGCCATCGGGAAACCAAAAATAATCGTTCCGAAGAAGTGGCCGAATTCTTGCATGATGAGAGCCCAACCGGAATTGAGCAACATTTGAAGATTCGGACCGATACCGAGAGCCAACTTCACAACCAAAATGAGCATGGCAATCGGCATAAATTTGGCAGCACGTTCTTGTTGCTTTTCATTGAGGATCTTCAATTTCGGCAAACTGATGATGCCACCCAAGACCATGGCATAGAGCAACGGCAAGAGCACCACAAGACCGAATTTTTGCGTACCGATCATATCGGAGATAGCAACGACCAAAAGAGCTAACGCATGTAATTTGAAATTGCGAATGAGATCCATAATATCCATTCCTTTTTCGACAGTTTTGCCAATTTTTTGGCTGGAAATTTTCAGTTAATCGGTCGATGCAGATACAAAAATGCGTACAACGGAAAAACTAAAAATCAATTAAAAGAGAAGTTCTTGCAGAGGGCTTCATCGTTCGGGAGGATTGAGCGACTAAGCCGAAATCGTCATTACTCAGTGTGTTGAGCAACGAGATGTGGAGGATGCTGAGGTGGAAGAGGAAGACGTCCATGCGCAGATCGCATCGAGGCGATCAATAGCCAAATCGATAGGTACGAAGCGATGTATGTTAGCCTTACACATGAGTTTTCTCCTCATTGCCCTATTTGAAAATCATACGAATCTTCAAATATGTTCTTAAGGTAACAAAGATCTCGACAATCTGCCAAGTCGAATTTCGACTTGGCTAAGGATTTCTCCCTAATCATCACCCTAAACATCGCCTCTTTTAGAATAAAAAAATGCGAGGATTTCTCCTCGCATTTTTCTGTCATCGATTTGCTCGATTAGGCAACCTTGACGGAATTCTTAATGAATTCAACGATTTCGTCGGTCTTGATCATTTGCTTGTTGGCCAAGTCCTTACGATGTGCGTACTCGACTTCACCCGTCTTCAAGCCACGATCGCCGATGACGACACGGTGCGGAACACCGATCAATTCCCAATCGGCAAACATCACGCCCGGACGCATATCACGGTCATCCAAAATCACGTCAACACCGGCAGCCTTCAATTCGTTGTAGATACGATCGGCTTCGGCACGAACAGCTTCGCTCTTGGCATAACCCATCGGGCAGATCACCGTCGTAAACGGAGCGATGGAATCCGGCCAAATGATGCCCTTATCGTCATGACCTTGTTCGATGGCAGCACCGACCAAACGCGTCACACCGATACCGTAGCAACCCATTTCCAAAACTTGGGGCTTGCCCGTTTCGTCCAAGAACGTTGCGTTCAAAGCTTCGGAATACTTCGTGCCCAAGTAGAACACGTGACCCACTTCGATACCGCGTTGCAACTTCAACGTGCCCTTACCGCACGGAGAGCGGTCACCTTCGACCACGTTACGAAGATCGGCAACCTTGGCTTCCGGCAAATCACGACCCCAGTTCACACCCGTGATGTGGAAATCTTCTTCATTGGCGCCGCAGATGAAGTCGCTCATGTTAGCGGCCGTCAAGTCAGCGTAGATCACCACGTCTTCCTTGACACCGACCGGGCCCAAATAACCGGGCTTGCAACCGAAGGCTTCAACGATTTCCTTATCCGTAGCGAAACGGAAACCTTCCTTCAATTCCGGTAACTTACCGGCCTTCACTTCATTGAGTTCATGATCGGCACGCAAGAGGATCATCACGATTTGAGCCGGCAAAGCATTGCCCTTTTCATCGACACGGTCAGCGGCCAAAACCACGGACTTCATCGATTGCGTCAACTCGCGACCCAAAAGTTCAACCACGTCTTCGCACTTTTCCTTGCCCGGCGTCGGAACCTTTTGCATGGCCTCAGTCGCTTCGGCACGCTTTTCAATCAAGCTGAAAGCTTCTGCCAATTCGATGTTGGCAGCAAATTCGCTATCCGGGCAGTAAGCGATCAAGTCTTCACCCGTGTCAGCGATCACTTGGAATTCGTGAGAGCGATCACCGCCGATAGAACCGGTGTCGGCAGCCACAGCGCGGAACGTCAAGCCCAAACGAGAGAAGACTCGTTGATAGGCGTTGTACATGGTGTCATAAGACTTCAAAGCACCTTCTTGGTCACGGTCGAAGGAATAGCCGTCCTTCATCGTGAACTCACGACCACGCATCACACCGAAACGGGGACGACGTTCGTCACGGAACTTCGTTTGAATTTGGTAAAGATTCACCGGCAATTGACGCCAAGACTTGATTTCAGAGCGTGCAAAATCGGTGATCACTTCTTCGGACGTCGGTTGAATCACGAAGTCGCGGTCATGACGGTCCTTGATGCGCATGAGCTCATCACCGTACTTTTCCCAGCGACCGGATTCTTGCCAAAGTTCTGCAGGTTGCACCATCGGCAACAAGAGTTCGATGGCACCTGCGCCGTTCATCTCTTCACGGATGATCGTTTCGATCTTGCGAATCGTACGAAGACCCATCGGCATATACGTGTAAACGCCTGCGGCCAGCTTCTTAATCATGCCGGCACGAATCATCAATTGTTGGCTTGCCACGTCTGCATCAGACGGTGCTTCTTTCAAAGTAGAAATAAAAAAGGAACGAGCTCGCATAGTTTTCTCGAGGTTTCAGGTACAATTTTTTTATTGTGCACTTTTTATCGTGAAAAAGATAGAAAGTAAATAAGAGATTTTAGTGATTTTGAGGCATTTCATGTTGGATAGCGATGGATACCGCCCCAACGTGGGGATTATTTTGGCCAATTCTGAAAACAAAGTTTTCTGGGCTAAGCGTATCCACAAACCTGCGTGGCAATTCCCGCAAGGTGGTGTGGATGAAGGCGAAGACTTGGAAACCGCGTTAATGCGAGAACTTTGGGAAGAAATTGGTTTGTCCCGAGACGATGTTGAAATCATCGCTCACACGGATAACTGGCTTTACTACGACGTGCCGGAACCTTTCCGCCGCTCTGACCGTTCGGTCTATCGCGGCCAAAAACAAATTTGGTTCCTTTTGCGTTTGGTTTGTGATGACAGCAAGATCAATCTCTACGCATCCGGGCAACCCGAATTTGATGCATGGCGATGGAACGACTTTTGGGTTCCGTTGCGGGATGTGATCGACTTTAAGCACGACGTCTACCGTCAAGCATTGGCTGATTTGGCTCCTCACCTTTTCGGTAAGGACCATATCAAGAGTCGTCCCAATCCCGATTGGTTGATCCACGGCTTCTAATGCCTTGAGTCGATCCGATAAACATCCTGTTCGAATGGGCAGGATGTTTTTTTATGCACTGAGGACTAAGATTAACGTATTGATCTACGAAAGGAAGTGCGACGATGTCCAAGAATTATCGAATTGCCGTCCTTGCCGGTGACGGTATCGGTCCTGAAGTGATGAAAGAAGCCATCAACGTCTTGAACGTGGTGAGTCTTCGTTGCGGCTTTACCGTACAGTACGAAGAGGCGCTCGTAGGCGGCGCTGCAATCGACGCTAAAGGCCAAGCCCTTCCCCAAGAAACATTAGACGTCTGTGATCGATCTGATGCCGTTTTATTCGGTTCCGTCGGGGGGCCGCAATGGGATCACTTGCCCCAGGCTCAACGCCCGGAAGCCGGTGCCCTTTTACCGCTTCGTCGACACTATCGCCTCTTTTGCAATCTTCGTCCCGCACGCATCTATCCGGGTCTCTCCGCCTTGTGTCCGTTACGAGAAGACATCGCCCAAGGCGGCTATGACGCCGTTGTCGTTCGTGAATTAACCGGTGGCATTTATTTCGGTCAACCCAAGGGTCGAGAAGAAAACGGGGGCAATACCCGTGCCTTTGACACCGAAGTCTACTGCCGAAGCGAAATCGAACGCATCGCTCATGCAGCCTTCCAATTGGCTCAAACGCGCCGACAAAAAGTAACCTCCATCGACAAAGCCAACGTGCTACTGTCTTCGGTCTTGTGGCGCGAAGTCGTCGATGACGTTGCTCGCGAGTACCCTGACGTTGAACTCGAACACATGTACATGGACAACGCCGCGATGCAGTTGATTAAAAATCCCGCTCAATTTGACGTGATTCTGTGTTCGAACATTTTCGGGGACATTCTCTCGGACGAATGTGCGATGTTGACGGGCTCAATCGGCATGCTTGCCTCGGCCTCGATCGGCGAAAATCGTTTCGGCCTTTATGAACCGGCCGGCGGTAGCGCCCCTGATATTGCGGGCAAGGGCATTGCCAACCCCATCGCTCAAATCTTGTCGGTTGCCTTAATGTTGCGCCATACTTTCGGTGAAACCCACGCGGCAGACATGATCGAATCGGCTATTGAAAAGACACTTAAACAGCAAAAGTTCACGGGCGATCTCGCGCGAGCATTCCCAGGGTTAAAACCGCTCTCGACTCGCGAAATGGGTCAGGCCATCATTGATAATCTGTAATCTTTGACCCAACGAAAAAGCGCTGTCACCTTTTGGGTTTCAGCGCTTCTTTGTTTGCTTTGCAGATGTGAACGATTAAGCTTCCGTCGTGATCTTCACTTCTTCGGCTTCTTCCTTCATACGAACGTCATTGATGAACTGAGCTTCATCGCGACGTTGTTGGTCGATCGTTTCGGCGATTGCCTTGATCAAGTCTTCACAACCTTCACGCGTAGCAGCGGAAATCACGAAAACGCGATCGTCTTCACCCAAACCAAGACCGGCCTTCAATTCCTCCACGCGATCGGCGCGGACATCTTCTTCAAGCAAGTCGAGCTTATTGAGAACGTACCAACGGGGCTTTTCATAAAGGTCTTCGTCATACTTACGAAGCTCTTCAGCCAAAGCCTTGGCTTCTTGCACCGGATCGACTTCAGGATCAAACGGAGCCATATCGATGATATGAAGAAGAATCTTCGTGCGAGACAAGTGACGCAAGAACAAGTGACCGAGACCGGCACCTTCGCTTGCACCCTCGATCAAACCCGGGATGTCTGCCACAACAAAGCTTTGTTCCGGACCGACACGCACCACGCCCAATTGCGGATGCAACGTCGTAAACGGATAGTCAGCAATCTTCGGACGAGCATTGGAGACGGCAGAAATGAACGTGGACTTACCGGCGTTGGGCATACCCAACAAACCGACGTCAGCCAACACCTTCAATTCAAGGCTCAAATTACGGTGCTCACCCGGTTCGCCCGGCGTGCATTGACGCGGAGCACGGTTCACGGAGCTCTTGAAGTGCAAGTTGCCCAAACCGCCCTTACCGCCACGAGCGATCAAATAACGCTCGCCATGCGTGGTCAAGTCAGCCACCAACTCACCCGTATCGGAGTCGGTCACCAACGTACCCACCGGCATCTTCAATTCGATATCGGTACCACCTGCGCCATAGCAGTCGGAACCACGACCGTTTTCGCCATTCTTCGCAAAGTGCTTACGAGCATAGCGATAGTCGATCAAGGTGTTGATGTTGCAGTCAGCGACCGCGTACACATTGCCACCGCGACCACCGTCACCGCCATCGGGGCCACCCTTCGGAATAAACTTTTCACGACGGAAGGAAGCAACACCGTTGCCACCCTTGCCACCAGCGACCTCAATACGGGCCTCATCAACAAATTTCATAATGAATTCTCTTTAAACTCAAAAAAGCCATGTCAGACAGACATGGCTTTTTTATCACAAAAGTGAGTAAGGTTCAAACCTAATGAATTAGGCCGGGATAACCTTCACGAAACGGTCGTTCTTCTTGCCCTTGACTTCGAACTTAACCGTACCGTCAACCTTTGCGAACAACGTGTGATCGCGGCCCATACCCACGTTTTCACCCGGGTGGAATTGCGTACCACGTTGACGAACGATGATGCCACCAGCATTGATAGCTGCATCACCGAAAACCTTCACACCAAGACGCTTAGCTTGGGAGTCACGACCGTTGCGCGTAGAGCCGCCGCCCTTCTTATGTGCCATTTTCTATTACTCTCTCTAAGAATTAAGCTGCGATCGTTTCGATCTTGAGCTCCGTGTAGTTTTGACGATGACCAGCGCTCTTGATGGAGTGCTTACGGCGACGCATCTTGAAGATGCGAACCTTGTCGTGGCGGCCGTGAGAGACGACCGTAGCGGTAACGGAAGCGCCTTCAACAACCGGAGCGCCAACCGTGAGTTCCGTGCCGTTAGAAACAGCCAAAACTTCCGTCAACGTAACTTGAGCGCCGACTTCAGCTTCGATCGTTTCAACCTTGATCTTGTCACCAGCAGCAACGCGATATTGCTTGCCACCAGTCTTGATGATTGCGTACATTTAATATACCTCGCCCGTTTCGCTCAGCCAACGCACTGTCTGCGAAACCTTTTTATAGTTAATATGTCTGACGGAATTGTCAGACGAAAGCTGCGTAGGAGGTCGTGATTATTTCACAAATACCCTCTAAATGCAAGCACTTTTTGCAAATTTTTATCGGTATTTTTCTCTCATTGCCTCGACACGAACCGAAACAAGAAAATTCCTTTAAAAACATCACCTTGCAACAGTATCCTTTACGAACTCCGAATAGAGCAAACTATGCTCTAGATGTTGTTGCCAGTTCTCAAAATAACGATCTCGAAGTTCCTTATCAACCAGAATCAAAATATTTTCGGCATTCTTTCGATCGGCCTTCTTCGTGTAGTTGTAACTGCCTGTAATGACTCGATCCCGATCGACAAGCATGACCTTATTGTGCATCGTGGCATGTTTGTCGTCGACATAGGTCACAATCCCAGCCTTATGCAACACACCGGCTCTATTTCTAGCACTCCGTGCCGCTTTCGCATCCGTCATCACAACCACGCTCAAACCACGATTTTTCGCCTCGATGAGCGATTGAGCTATCGCTTGGCTGTTAAATTTGTAGATCTGGACATGCACGGATTCTTTGGCGTTTGCAATCTCAGAGACGATCGTTTTTTCGAAATTTTCGAAATAGACCTCAGCCCCAACCGAATACATTTGCGCCACCGCACTCGATGCAACGCCTAATAGCGCAAACAAAAGTCCACAAATTTTCACGTTTTTCACCCTATCAATTCAACACAACCAATCCTAGCGTAATTTGCTTGCCCTCAAAGGCTAAAACGGTACGTTTCTCCTTATAATTGCGAGATTATGACTGAAGCACAAAACCCCAAAGAAGCCGTCAAGGCTGCATTAGCCCCGATCATGCAAGACATGATTGCGGTCGATCGTATTCTTCGTGAAGAGCTCACGACAAGCAAAAGCGAGATTATCGCCAAAGTCGGCAACTACATCGTAGAGGCCGGCGGTAAGCGTATGCGTCCTGCACTTTTGATGCTCATGGCTCGCGCCCTTGGCTACGAAGGTACACTACATCAAGAGTTGGGCGCAACGATCGAAATGTTGCATACCGCCACCCTCATGCATGACGACGTTGTCGATGAAGGCATGATGCGTCGCGGTCGTCCGACGGCCAATGCTCAATGGGGTAATAATGTGGCCGTGTTAGTCGGTGACTTCATGTACACGCGTTCCTTCCAAATGATGGTTCGCATCGGCAACCTCAAAGTTATGGAAGCGCTGGCCGGCGCAGCCAACACGTTGAGCGAAGGTGAAGTCATTCAAATGAAGAACGCTCATGACCCGTCGGTCAATGAAGAACGTTACTTTGAAGTGATCGAACGCAAAACGAGTGTGCTCTTTGCTGCCGCGGCTCGCATGGCCTCGGCCATTGCTAATGCCTCTCCTGAACAAGAGCAAGGTTTGGTCGATTACGCTTTGGCATTAGGTAATGCTTTCCAAATCGTCGATGACATTTTGGACTATTCTGCCGACCCGTCCGAAAGTGGCAAGAACATCGGTGCCGACTTTGCCGAAGGCAAGGTAACCCTCCCGGTGATCTATGCACTTCAAACCTGCTCGGCTGAAGATCGAGCTTTCATTGAAGCGGCGATTCGCGATGGCAAGGGTGATTTTGAAAAGATTTCCGAAATCATCAAGTCCACGGGTGCCATTGAAAAATGCAAACAACGAGCTCTTGAAGAGTATGAACGAGGAAAAGTTGCACTTTCTTCAATTCCCTCTTGCGTTTTCAAAAATTCCCTGTTACAATGCTTCTTCTTCGTGATTGAGCGAAAGTCTTAATGTGAAGAAAAGAGTCGGGGCGTAGCTCAGCCTGGTAGAGTACTACGTTCGGGACGTAGGAGTCGGAGGTTCGAATCCTCTCGCCCCGACCAGGAATTCAAGAAAGGTCACTGTGAAAACAGTGACCTTTTTATTTTTCAATCCCCGGGGATCCATTTTTTCGATTTCCCGTTAATACAAAAAGAATTCAGCCTTGGGGACTTGATTTTCAAAAAATCTTTGATACAATGCTTCTCCTTCGCAATTGAGAGCGAAGAAAAAGAGTCGGGGCGTAGCTCAGCCTGGTAGAGTACTACGTTCGGGACGTAGGAGTCGGAGGTTCGAATCCTCTCGCCC
>JAGCMT010000038.1 GCA_017646335.1 Burkholderiaceae bacterium | reverse complement strand
GGCAGTGGCTGCGTTTGGCACCTTCCTACCGTACTTAGGTCTTTATTTGTCAATGACCGCCATGGTGGCATTGGCAGCTCTAGCTAACGTTCGCCCCAATTGGAAAGAAACGCTGGGGTTCATCACCTTCATCAACCTTTTCGTCTGGATCGTTTTCATCGTCTTGATCGATTTGCACGTCCCGATGTGGCCTAGTATGACGGGAGCACTGTGATGGAAGGGTTATCGCAATTGGGGCTCGGCCTTTCCACGGCCTTCTCGCTCATCAATCTCGGCTATTGTTTCTTGGGCGTTGTGGTCGGCACTTTGGTGGGCGTTTTGCCGGGTCTCGGTCCCGTGGCCACTTTGGCCATGCTTTTACCCATTACTTACGGGCTTGATCCGACCGCTGCCATCATTATGTTGGCAGGGATCTATTACGGCTCCCAATACGGCGGCTCCACGACGGCTATCTTAATGAAGATCCCGGGTGAAGCCGCCTCACTTGTCACCTGCTTGGACGGCCACGAGATGGCTCGCCAAGGCAAAGCCGGCTCCGCTTTGGGCATTGCTGCCATCGGCTCTTTTTTCGCGGGCAGCGTCGCAACGTTTTTGATCGTTTTATTTGCCCCGACCTTATCGCAAGTCGCATTGCAATTCGGTGCCGTTGAATACTTCAGTTTAATGGTATTGGGGCTTGTAGGCGCCGTGGTTCTTGCGAACGCGGACCTTTTAAAAGCCATTGCCATGGTCATTCTCGGCTTATTGCTTGGTATGGTCGGCACGGACGTCAACACCGGAGAATTCCGTTATACATTTGACCTTTTGTGTCTTCAAGACGGCATCGATTTTGCCATCATCTCGATGGGGATCTACGGTATCGGCGAAATCTTGAAGAACCTACAAATCAGCCTAGTCGCCCCCGAAGTCACCACCTATAAGGTGAAGTCTCCTTATCCGACAAAAGAAGACATCAAGAACGCTAGCGGCGCCATCGGCCGCGGCACGCTTTTGGGGAGTGCATTGGGCCTTTTACCGGGCGGCGGCGCACTTCTTGCCTCTTTTGCGGGATACACGTTAGAAAAACGTATCAAAGATAAAAGTGGGATCCCCGTCGGCCACGGTAACATCCGCGGTGTCGCCGGTCCCGAATCGGCTAATAATGCCGGTGCACAAACAAGTTTCATCCCGATGTTGACGTTAGGCATTCCGTCAAACGCCACGATGGCCTTGATGATGGGCGCTTTAATCATCCATAACATCACGCCGGGCCCCGAAGTGATGGAAACGAATCCTGCGCTCTTTTGGGGCTTAATTGTCTCGATGTGGGTCGGGAACCTTTTCTTGGTTCTTTTGAATTTGCCGTTAGTCGGTCTTTGGGTACAGCTCTTGCGTATCCCCTACCGATGGTTATTCCCGTCGATTTTGGCATTCTGTGTCATCGGGGTCTTCTCGATCAATTACAACCCGGCAGATATCTATTTGACGATCGCATTTGCTGTTGCGGGTTATCTCTTTTATCAGCTCAAATGTGAACCCGCACCGCTCATCATGGGTTTTGTGTTGGGATCCTTGATGGAAGAAAATTTACGCCGTGCGCTTTTGCTTTCTCGCGGTGATGCTACGGTCTTCTTCACGAGTCCCTTGTCTTGCACATTCTGGGTGATTGCTGCCATTTTATTGTTGATGGTTTTGGTTCCGAGCTTCCAAAAGACGCGCGAAGAAGCCTTCAATGACGACTAACCTAAGCCATT
Source organism: Burkholderiaceae bacterium (assembly GCA_017646335.1). GTDB lineage: Bacteria > Pseudomonadota > Gammaproteobacteria > Burkholderiales > Burkholderiaceae_F > Aphodousia. The sequence goes on along the minus strand of JAGCMT010000038.1, from coordinate 118 downwards.
CGAAGATTTTTAAGGTTTTTCACAAAAAAACTTGCAAAACCAAAAAACACACTGTAATATATTGATCTTCGACAGGCACATAGCTCAGTTGGTTAGAGCATCACCTTGACATGGTGGG
>JAGCMT010000037.1 GCA_017646335.1 Burkholderiaceae bacterium | reverse complement strand
CTATGCCTTTTTGTTTCGCGGACGATAAGCACTGATCAAAACGGCCAAAACGATCAATGCGCCTCCGGTCAATCCCGTTAAACCTAAACGTTCACCGGCTAACCAGCCGATGATGCCGGCAAAAACCGGTTCCAAAGAGTAGATGAGGGTAGCGCGCAACGCTTCGACTTTTTTCATTGCCCAACCGATCACAAATTGGATAAAGGCGACACAGGCGGCAAGTCCGGCGATACAAGCCAACAATCCCCAAGTGTACTGAGTTTCACGGACGGGCGTATGACCTAAAAGCGTGAGATTGGCCAATACGGCCACCGTCAGCATCTGTGTAAAAGCCAAATGCAAAGGATTGCACTTAGGGGCAAACGCGCCCACCGTCAAAATCTCAATGGCACAAATGAAGGCACTTAAAATCGTGATCCACTCGCCGATGCTGTTGGCAAATGTCATTTGGAAGGGATTGGCTAGGAGCGTCATCCCGACAAAAGCCATCACGACGCCCACGATGACGGGCCAACTCAAGCGTTTACGCAAAACCGTCCATTGCAAAAGCGGAACAAAGGCAACGTAAAGACCGGTTAAAAAGGCTGAGGTACTCGATGGAATCGTTTCCAAGCCGATCGTTTGCAAGGTATAGACCGCAAAGATACAGAGACCGACGACGGATCCCGCTATCCAATCGGTTTTCTTGATTCGGAAAAGTTGACTGCGGATCATGACCAAGAACATTAGCGTAGCCAAACTGAATCGCATGGCAACGATCACGACCGGATCGGCCCACTGTAAAGCAATTTGCAACGTCAAAAAGGTGCCACCCCATAAAAAGGTGACAAACACTAAGACCAGTTGCGGAAATAGCGTTTCGTTCTTGGTCATGGGCAATTAGCGACGATTGCGTTTCGGATCAAAAGGGGCACGAGCCGAGAGGCGCGGATTTTGTTTCACGTCCAATTCGAAGCGCTCGTTCTCACCCAAATAGCGCCATTGACCCAAGGGGAGTTCGCCCAAAGAGATCCCACCGATGCGCACGCGCTTTAAGCGTAAGACTTTCAAACCGACGGCTTCACACATACGTCGGATTTGACGCTTTTTGCCTTCCTTCAGGATGAAGCGAAGCTCGTCATCGTTGAGCCAAGACACTCGAGCACGTTGTAAGGGCTTGCCGTCCAAGCTCAAACCAAAATTGAGCAAACGAAGACCTTCGGTGGAAAGGGTTTGAGGCGAGCCGTCGGCATTGGCCACGCGCACGATGTATTCCTTTTCAATCGTGCTATTTTCGCCAATCAATTGTTTGGCCACACGACCGTCTTGCGTTAAGACCAACAACCCCACGGAATCGATGTCCAAGCGACCGGCGGGTACCAAGTGGGCACGTTGAGACGGGGAGAATCGGGTCGTCGAAGTGTCGCCCTTCCAATGGTTTTCAGGTGTTACCAAGACTTTGGCCGGTTCATAGCCGTCTTCGGCTTGACCGCTCACGTAGCCGATGGGCTTATTGATGAGAATCGTGACTTGCTTGGCTTGTTGGGCACGTGCCTTGGACGAAATTTGAATCTTTTGGTGCGGCAACACCTTTTCGCCCAACTGAGCGATGTGATCGTCGACCTTGATCCAACCGTTGGCAATCCACGTGTCAGCTTCACGACGAGAGGCCACACCCAAGTCGCTCAAGTGTTTCGATAAACGGATCGGTTCCAATTCAGACATGACTTCTCTCTTTAGTGTTGACCGGCCATGCGCATCAAACGATCGCGAATGACTGTCCAAGCATCGCCTTGGGGCGGTAAAACAATGACGAGGCGGTCAGCTTTAAGACCGTCCATCTCATGAATGCGAGCATAAAGGGTACGAGCGTATTGGCTCGGATCGTTCTCCGTTTCGATCCATTTCACAATGTTTTTAGGCAAAGGAGCGAGCGGAGCGTTGGGGGCCATGACGGCCATTTTCTTTGCTTTGATTGAGGCAATTTCCTCAATCGAGCCGATAACGGTCACGGCCGTTTTCGGGGCGTAATGATTCTTGTTGGCACCCGCTGTCACGGCAGCCGGGGCTTGTCCCATCGTGAGCTCGATACCCAAAGCGGCTTCCAATTCCGTTTTGGAAATGGCACCTTGGCGCAAAATGGAGGGCGGCGTTACCGTGAGATCCACAATCGTGGATTCAATGCCGACATGGCAATCGCCTCCGTCGAGAATCAAATCCACTTTGCCGCGGGGCTTTTGCCCTAAATCGTCCATGACGTGTTTGGCGGACGTCGGAGAGATTTTCCCGAACGTATTGGCTGAGGGCGCGGCGATGCCACGATGCTTCTTACCGGCAAAGGCTTTTAAAAGTGCCAAAGCCCAAGGGTGACCGGGCGCACGCAAACCGATTGTGGCCTGACCGCCCGTAATCCAATCGCCGACTTGGTCGGCCTTGGGAAGAATCATCGTCAAAGGACCGGGCCAAAAACGGCGGGCCAACGTGTAGGCCGTTTGAGGAACATTTTTTGCCCAGGTCGATAAGGCTTCTTCGCCCGTAATCAAAACGCTCAAAGGTCGGTTTTGCGGACGGCCTTTGGCTTCAAAAATCTTTTTGACGGCTTTTTCATCGTCGGCATTGGCACCCAGACCGTAAACGGTTTCGGTCGGGATGGCGACAAGGCCCGAATATTCCAATACATCGCTGGCGGCACGAATGGCACGCGGATCGACTTCGGTCATAAAAAACCTTTCACTGCACTACAAAACGAGAAAAAAAATCGACCTACCCAATGAAATAGGCATACGACACATCATTGGATTGTAATCGTCCAAGAGACGATTACCAAAGAAAATGGTGGCTTTTAGCAAAAAGCTTCAAAAAGGATGCAACCCCAAGTCAGTGCACACAATGCGCAGGCAAAGAGCACGGCGGCACTGCCTAAGTCCTTGGCCTTTTTACTCAGAGGGTGAATCTCACTGCCGATTCGATCGATCGCGGCTTCAATCGCGGAATTGAGGATTTCGACGATCAACAAGAAAAGGATCGCGGCGGCCAATGCGAGCGAGTGCAGAAGGGGGACGGGCAAAAAGAAAGCGAGTGGGATACCGATGATTGCTAACCAGCACTCTTGGCGAAATGCTTCTTCGGTTGCATAGGCCGAGGCAATGCCTTCGCGCGAATAGCCGAATGCATTGATCAAGCGGCGAAGACCGCTTTTGCCTTTGAGTTCTTGGGAGTCTTTGGGTTGTGTCATCAGTCATAAAAGGGGAGCCGTAAAGACTCCCCCTTGAATCAGTCAGTCGATTAGAGGACTTGTTGCTTCAATTCACCGGCTTCGTAACGCTTAGCCATCTTGAGCATGTCAACCGGCTTGATGCGAGCACCTTGGCCTTCGCAACCGAATTCGAGGTAGCGTTGCTTGCAGAGCTCGTAAGCGGCTTGGCGAGCGACCTTGAGGTAAGCGCGCGGGTCGAAAGCGCTCGGATTTTCAACCAAGAACTTACGAACGGCAGCCGTCATTGCCAAGCGGATGTCCGTGTCGATGTTGACCTTGCGAACGCCGTACTTGATGGCTTCTTGGATTTCTTCAACCGGAACGCCATACGTTTCGCGCATGTCACCGCCGTACTTACGGATTTCAGCCAAGTATTCTTGCGGAACGGAGGAAGAGCCGTGCATCACCAAGTGGGTGTTCGGCAAGCGGCGATTGATTTCCTTGACGCGTTCGATCGAGAGGATGTCACCCGTGGGCTTGCGAGAGAACTTGTAAGCACCGTGGCTCGTACCGATGGCGATAGCCAATGCGTCCAATTGCGTTTGCTTGACGAATTCGGCAGCTTGGTCCGGGTCCGTGAGCAATTGATCGCGCGTCATCACGGCGTCGGTACCGTGACCGTCTTCCTTGTCACCTTGCATCGTTTCCAAAGAGCCGAGGCAACCGAGTTCGCCTTCCACGCTCACGCCGATGCAGTGAGCCATTTCAACGACGCGGCGCGTCACTTCAACGTTGTAGTCAAAAGAAGCGATCGTCTTGCCGTCGGCCATCAAAGAGCCGTCCATCATCACGGACGTGAAACCCATGCTCATGGCGCCTTGGCAGACGGACGGGCTTTGGCCGTGGTCTTGGTGCATACACACCGGAACGTCCGGGTAGGACTTCACAGCGGCTTCAATGAGGTTCTTCAAGAAATATTCGCCCGTGTACTTACGAGCACCGGCGGAAGCTTGCATGATGACCGGAGCGCCCACTTCTTGAGCGGCCGACATAATGGCTTGCACTTGTTCGAGGTTGTTGACATTGAATGCCGGCACGCCGTAACCGTTTTCGGCAGCGTGATCCAAAATTTGACGTAAAGAGACAAGAGCCATGATTAGGATGTCCTATTATTGAATACGAAGTAAATGGTTAACTCTTCAATTTTAGCGATAACGACTTCTTTTTGTGGTCTTTTACGCTATCAAAGGTGTTAAAAACGGTCACAAAATGGAGTTGTTCGAGGCGACCTGGGCTTTAATACCATGCAAAATGGCCGTAGCCACTTTTTGTTGGTAGTCCGAGGTCTTCAATTTCTTTTCTTCGTGGGGATTGCTGATAAAGGCCGTTTCCACCAAGACCGAAGGAATGCCCGGCGCTTTCAAAACCAAAAAGCCGGCTTGTTCCACGTTGTTGCGATGAAGCGTGTTGATTTTGCCCAAGCGTTGCAAAATGCAATGGCCCAATTCCAAGCTGTAATCAATCTTCCATTGCGTGGTCATGTCGACCAACACATTTTGGATTTTCTTGTTGAATTCGTTGAAGTTGGCACCGCCGATCAAGTCGGCTTCGTTTTGGTTTTTGGCTAGCCACATGGCGGCCGAACTCGTGGCTCCGCGCTCGGCTAACGCATAAACGGACGCTCCCTTTGCGGAGGGTTTTGTCCAGGCGTCAGCGTGGATACTGACGAAAAGGTGAGCCTTGGCTTTTTGAGCGATCATCACCCGTTGGCTCAAACTCACAAAATGGTCGCTCGAGCGAGTCATCACCGCCTTCATGCCTTTTTCTTGCTTAATTAAGCGTTCCAAGCGCTTGGCGATCGCCAATGTAATGTGCTTTTCGTAGGTGCGACGTTTGCCCACGGCACCGGGGTCTTCGCCGCCGTGTCCGGCATCGATTACGATGACGATTTCTTTTTTCTTGGGTTGCGTCGGGCGTGAGGCTACCTTGTTTGATTCTTGTTTGATCGGCGCTTTGGGAGCGGGAGCCACTGCCGGCTTTTTCTCTTCGGGCGTATCAAGTCCGGCTAAAACACCGGCGATCGGATCGACTTCGGCATTGGCCGGATAGATGTCAAAAATCAAACGGTGCTTATAAGTGGCAACGGGCTTGAGCGCAAACACTTCCGGTCGAACGTCCGTTTTCAGGTCCATGACCAAACGCACGACCTTCGGAGAGAATTGACCGATACGAATCGCTTTGACAAACGGGTCCTTCGGCGAGACCGCAGAGATCATTTTTTGCAAGCGGCTCGTCAATTGGAGGTTTTCAATGTCGACCACCAAGCGAATCGGCTTGGGGGATCGGACCACGAAATAGCGAAATTTGATCGGTTGGTCATGCTCGAGCGTGACGCGAGTGTATTCCTTCGCGGGCCACATGCGCACGTCGACCATCTGCGCGGCCTGGGCCGAACAGGGCAAAACGGAGAGCGTCAGTGCACCACCGGTGGTGGCAATCAGTTGGCGGCGAGAGAATTCCATCGAGTAGCGATTTCTTCAGTGAGCGTCGAACCAAAATCGGATTGGGGCTCAAGAGTAACGGAGCGGCCCGATCCTTCAACACAAAGCGTCAAAATGAGGTCGGCATCGGGAAGGCACGGTTCAGCCTTTTCACTCCATTCGACCATGGTGATATGACCCGGAGCGAAGTCATCGCGAAAACCGGCATCTAAAAATTCTTCGGGGGTTTCAAAACGATAGAAGTCGTAATGGAAGACTTCAAGCTCGTTGTCTAAGGGATACGTTTCCAAAAGCGTGAAGGTCGGACTTTTGATGCGGCCATCGACCCCCAAGGCGCGAAGCATGGCGCGAGTGGTCGCGGTCTTGCCGGCACCCAAATCACCGTTGAGACGAATGTTGAGACCCTGCTCGTGCACGAGGTGTTCCAAGTGTTGGATACTTTGGGCCAGTACGCCACCAAAAGTATCTGTTTTTTCGGGATTTTCAAGAATAAAGCGATGCACGATCAGGCCCTAACAATAGCAATTCAATAACGGCCTAATTGTAGAGACTATCGGGGATTTTGTCTTCTAAAAAAGTGACGGGGTGGTGTTTTTCGAGGCTAGAAACAGAAAAAGCCAACCGATAGGTTAGCTTTCAACAAAAGTGCGTGGTGGGAGCGCAGAGACTCGAACTCTGGACCGACGGATTAAGAGTCCGCTGCTCTACCAACTGAGCTACGCTCCCATCGCATCAAAACAAATTGTTGTAAGAGGAGTGGTGGGAGCGCAGAGACTCGAACTCTGGACCGACGGATTAAGAGTCCGCTGCTCTACCAACTGAGCTACGCTCCCAAACCTCAAACATTTTCGGGTGGATGGTGGGTCGTGAGAGACTCGAACTCTCGACCAACGGATTAAAAGTCCGCTGCTCTACCGACTGAGCTAACGACCCTCTCGCTTTACGCTGAAGGCTACGCCTCAGAGGTAACGTGTCCAACCGAGGGAGGAATTATGCAATGGCAAAAAACGTTTGTCAACTACTTTTTCGAAAAAAGTTCGAAATTTTGAGAAGTGCTGTTTTGATCCGTCCTAGAAATGAATCACAGTTTGATACAGAGTTTAGGGTAAACGTGTATAAAGTTAATTGTAAAAAGTCTCGACAAATGAGCTTTTATCATTCAGAATAACAGTGTCAGCAATTCGATAATGCTTTAAATGCAGTCGAATGGTATGGTTTGATAGGTTTTTTGAGCAAATCATTGAAAAGATATAAATGATTCAATGTGGCTCATGTGAAAGATTGAAAAGATTTTAACGAGGAAAAGAAAATGGCTGAAAAACGTACGTTGCCGCGCGTTGAGCGCATGGTGGGTGATGAGCGCAAGAAGGCTTTGACGGCCGCATTGGCTCAAATCGAAAAGCAATTCGGTAAGGGTTCCATCATGCGCATGGGTGACAAGGGCATGAATGAAGACATCGATGTGGTCTCCACCGGCTCTTTGGGTTTGGACTTGGCGTTGGGTATCGGCGGTTTGCCGCGCGGTCGTATCGTCGAAATCTACGGTCCGGAATCGTCCGGTAAAACGACGTTGGCTTTGCATGTGGCTGCTGAAATGCAAAAGACGGGCGGTACCTGTGCATTCATCGACGCTGAGCATGCATTGGATATTCAATACGCTCAACGTTTGGGTGTGAACCTCAATGAATTGTTGATTTCCCAACCCGACACCGGCGAACAAGCCTTGGAAATTTGTGATGCGTTGGTTCGTTCCGGTTCGGTCGACATGGTTGTGATCGACTCCGTGGCTGCGTTGACGCCGCAAGCTGAAATTGAAGGCGAAATGGGTGAGTCCCTTCCGGGTCTTCAAGCTCGCTTGATGAGTCAGGCCTTGCGTAAATTGACCTCTTCGATTAAGCGTACGAATACGCTTGTGATCTTCATTAACCAAATCCGTATGAAGATCGGTGTGAGTTACGGCAATCCGGAAACGACGACGGGCGGTAACGCTTTGAAGTTCTACAGCTCCGTTCGTTTGGATATCCGTCGCGCCGGCGCTTTGAAGAAGGGCGATGAAGTAATCGGCTCCGACACGAAGGTGAAGGTGGTGAAGAACAAGGTAGCCCCTCCTTTTAAGACGGCGCAATTTGACATCCTCTACGGTGACGGTATCTCTCGTGAGGGTGAAGTGTTGGATATGGCCGTGGAGCTCAATTTCGTCGGTAAGAGCGGCGCTTGGTATAGCTACAACGGTGAAAAAATCGGCCAGGGTCGAGACAACGCACGCGAATTCTTGAAGAACAATCCGGAAAAGTTTGCCGAGATTGAAGCCAAGATCCGTGATGCCAAGGGTGTTAAGGGCGGCGTGGTCGTTGCTCGTGACGCCGATGAAGAGATCGATCTCTAAGGGTTAGATAGTAATGGCGATGCGTGCGCCCCAAACCTTGATGACTCGCGCTGTGGCCTACCTTGCTCGGCGCGAGCATTCTCGTTTGGAGTTAGGAAAAAAATTAGCTCGCTATTTGGCTGAAGACCAAACATTCGATGATGTTGAGAGTGTGTTGGATCGCCTCGAGGCTAAGGGGCTCTTATCTGATGAGCGTTATGCACGAAGCCGTGCTCGCGTTCGTTCCTCGCGTTATGGTGACACTCGAGTGGCGATGGAACTAAAAACGCAAGGCGTTGATTCTGACTTGGTTCGTGAGACGATCGAGACGCTCGAAGAGCCGGAAATCGTTCGCGCAACTCGATTGTGGGAAAGACGATTCGGGGAGGCGCCTGCCGATTACAAAGAGCGAGCCCGTCAAATCCGTTTTTTAGCCAGTCGCGGCTTTCGAATGGATACCGTTATGAGAGTCATCAATCGCGCGGGCGATTATGAAGAGACCGATTACGAATAAAAATACCGCTGAGTGAAAACTCAGCGGTATTTCGTTTGATAACCCGAAAGGATTATTCCTTACCCGTCCAGCAGTAGGTGCAGACCTTGTCACCTTCCACACCGATGGCTTCTAACAAGCCTTCGATGGATTGGTAACCCAAGGAATCGAAACCCATCTTGCCGCAGATGTTAGCAAGCAAAGCTTGACCACGTTCGGTCGAAGCATCGGCGTACTCTTCCAAGTGGTTGTGACCTTCGTCACCTTCCAATTCTTGAACCACACGGCGAGCCAACAAGTCCATGTCGGAGTTGCCGCGAGAGAAGTTCAAGTACTTGCAGCTGTACATGATCGGCGGGCAAGCCGAACGCATGTGCACTTCCTTTGCACCGGAGTCGTACAAGAAGTCGACCGTTTCACGCAATTGCGTACCGCGAACGATGGAATCGTCCACGAAGAGCAACTTCTTATTTTCAATCAATTCCGGCACCGGAATTTGCTTCATCTTGGCGACTTGGTTACGAACGTTTTGGTTCGTCGGCATGAAAGAGCGCGGCCACGTCGGCGTGTACTTAATAAACGGACGGCCGTAAGCCTTACCCGTCTTATTGGCATAGCCGATGGCATGCGGAATACCGGAATCGGGAACACCGGCCACGATGTCCACGTCGGGCAACGTGCCGTTGTCGATTTCGTGTTGAGCCATGATTTCGCCGTTGCGATAACGCATGACTTCAACGTTCATACCTTCGTAGTTGGAGTTCGGGTAGCCGTAGTACGACCAAAGGAAGGCGCACACCTTCAATTGTTCGGGCTTGGCAGGCGACAGCACATTGATGCCGTCAGCCGTCACTTCAACGATTTCTTGCGGACCGAGTTCGTAGAAATCCTTGTAACCGAGCTTTTGGTAAGCAAAAGATTCGAAGGAGATGCAATAACCTTCCGGGCCCTTACCAATCAAAACCGGCAAACGACCCATCTTGTCGCGAGCAACGATGATGCTCTTTTGCGTCAAGATCATGATGGTTTCAGAACCTTCGATCAATTCTTGTGCATACAAAATGCCTTCGGTGATCGAATTCTTACGATTGATCAAAGCACCCGTCAATTCGGTCGAGTTGACCTTGCCGGAACTCATGGCCATGAATTGGCTATTGGTATTGGCGAAGTACTTTTCGATCAATTGTTCGGCATTGTTAATGATGCCGACGGTCGTGATTGCGTAAAGCCCGTTATTCGAGCGCAATAACAACGGTTGCGGATCGTCGTCACTGATACAACCGATCCCCAACGTGCCTTTCATGCGCGAAATGTCGTCTTCGAATTTCGTACGGAAAGGCGTATTGGTGATGTTATGGATTTGGCGTTGAAAGCCTTTTTGCTCGTCGTAGATTGCCATCCCGCCACATTTGGTACCCAAGTGCGAGTGGTAATCTACGCCGAAAAAGACATCAAGCACAACGTCTCGTTTGGAGACTACTCCAAAAAAACCGCCCATTGATGACCTTCTAAGTAATTAAGCAAAGAACAACTTGGAGAGCGTCATCGGATCGATGTATTCGCCGTCCTTGTAAACGCGCATGTTGCCGGAAGCGACTTCGTCGATGAGCATCACGTTGCCCTCAGCGTCATAGCCGTATTCGAACTTGATGTCATAAAGGACCAAGCCCTTTTCCTTCAAGTCGTCAGCGATGATTTGCGTGATCTTTTGCGTCATTTCCTTCATGGAGTCGTATTGTTCTTCCGTCATCACGCCGAGAGCAACGAGACCGTCCTTCGTGACCAACGGGTCGCCCAATTCGTCGTTCTTGAACGTCGTTTCAACGTAAGCCGGGAGGTCAGCGCCCAATTCGATGTAGGCGCCATAGCGGCGGTGGAAGCTACCGACAGCCTTGTGACGGCAGATCACTTCAAGACCCTTACCGAAGGGCTTGGCCGGGAGCACTTCCATCGTCGTCTTTTCGAGGTCGGCGCTCACATAGTGCGTCTTGATGCCGGCGGCGTTGATCTTTTCGAAGTAGTAGATGGACATACGGAGGTTCACGTCGCCCACGCCTTCGATCGTCAAACCGACAGCATTTTCACCCGGATCGAACACACCGTCCTTACCCGTGCAGTCGTCCTTGAATTCAAGGAGGTAGTTGCCGTTTTCCAAAGCGAAGACGTTCTTGGTCTTACCGGTATAAACGAGATTCATGATCGTTTCCTTTCAAAAAATAAATATTTAAAAATTTTTCCAATTAAGCCAATTCAGCTTGTAACTTGGCTTCTTTCACAGCAATTTGTTCAGCCATTTCGACGCGGGCTTGATCCAACTTCGCAGCCAATTCGTCATCGGCAACAGCCAAAATTTGTGCGGCCAACACGGCGGCGTTCTTTGCGCCGTTGATGGCAACCGTGGCCACCGGGATGCCGGAGGGCATTTGAACCGTAGCCAACAAGGCATCGAGACCGTCCATGGCACCGCCCTTCATGGGGATGCCGATCACGGGCAAGGTGGAGTTGCCGGCAAAAGCACCGGCCAAGTGAGCAGCCATACCGGCAGCACAAATCAATACGCCGAAACCGTTACGGCGAGCGTTTTGTGCGAATTCGGCAGCAGCCACCGGCGTGCGGTGTGCGCTCAAAATGTGGGCTTCATACGGGATACCGAAAGCGTCCAATTGTGCGCAAGCACCCTTAACAACGGGCCAGTCGCTGTCGCTACCCATGATGATGGCAACTTTTTTCATTTTAAGTTTTCCTCAAATTTTTCAAAATTTAAAAATCAAAATCGTTAACTATTACTCACTAGTTTTCACTGACGGGTTTTAGCTGAAGTCAAAGTGTTAACCATGAGCATGGCGATGGTCATCGGACCAACGCCACCGGGAACCGGGGTTACCCAAGAGGCGACTTCCTTGACGGCGTCGGTGTCCACGTCGCCACAGAGTTTGCCGTTTTCGTCTCGATTCATGCCTACGTCAATCACGACGGCGCCGGGCTTGACCATGTCGGCCGTCACGAATTTGGCACGACCGATGGCGGCAACCAAAATGTCGGCTTGGCGCGTGTGTGCGGCCAACTCTTGCGTGTGACTATGGGTGATTGTTACCGTGGCGTTTTCTTGCAATAAAAGCATGGCCATGGGTTTACCGACGATATTGGAGCGACCGAGGATGACGGCATGACGACCGGCGATGGGCGTGCCGGTCGCTTTGAGTAATTCGATGATGCCGGCGGGCGTACAGGGCTTAAAGCCTTCACCCGTCGTGAACAATTTGCCCGTGTTAAAAATGTGAAAGCCATCGACGTCTTTGTTGGGGTCAATGGCTTCAAGGACAGCTTTGGCATTGATGTGAGCGGGCAGGGGCAATTGCACCAAGATACCGTCGATGCCGTTGTCTTCGTTGAGGGCGCGGATGGTTTCCAGCAAGCACTCTTCAGTTGAGTCTTGGGGCATCACGCGCTCGATCGAGGTGATGCCCACTTCTTGGCAGGCTTTGATTTTGTTGCGCACGTAGACCACGCTGGCGGGATTTTCTCCCACCATGACGACGGCTAAGGCCGGTTTGCGCACAAGCGTTGAGATTTCTTCTTTAACGCCCAAGCGGATGGCTTTCGCGATTTCGCGGCCATCGATCCATTGTGCTGTCATAGGTTCAGCCTTTTCGGTTTAGTGCGATTGAGCGCCCAAAACGACTCGCATCAAATCGGCGACCGTACCGGAATTGGTCTTGTCCATAATGGAGGCACGGTGAGCTTCGACGGTTTTGATCGAGATGCCCAAGTCGTCGGCGATTTGCTTATTCAAACGACCGGCAACGATTCGTTCGAGCACTTGTTGTTCGCGCGGCGTCAACTTCGAGAGCAAGGCTTCGTTCAAGGATTGACGTTCGGCTTGAACGCGTTGTTCACGAGCTTCAGCCAACAATTTTTCAATGATCGGCAACAACGTTTGCGGATTCACGGGCTTTTGCAAGAAATCGGCAGCACCCTTCTTCAAAACGGACACAGCCATCGGCACATCACCGTGACCGGTCAAAAAGACGATGGGAATCGAAGCCTTACGGGCTAACAAGTGTTCTTGCACTTCGGTGCCCGGCATGCCCGGCATACGTTGGTCAATCAAAAGGACGGCAATTGCGTTCGGATCGTATTTGGCTAAGAACGATTCACCGCTATCAAAAGCTTCTACGCGGTAGTCTTGGGATTCCAAAAGACGGCGCATCGAATCGCGCACGTCGAGGTCGTCGTCGACGACGTAAATCGTACCCAAAGGTTCTTTGCGAATATTGTCAAAATTAAAAGAAGTAAACGACATAATCCAAACTCAGAAAAGCAAGAGCCAACAAACTCAAATTCTAACAAAAATGTGAGGCTTGCCCACATAAATATGGGATGATTTTAGCGTTGGACAAACTCTTTGGTAGGCAACGTCAAGGTAAAGATGGTTCCCTTCTTGATGTTGTCGGAAATCGTCAGGCGTCCGTGGTGCAGTTCGACGATCGTTCGGCAGATATTTAAGCCCATCCCCATGCCGCTGGATTTCGTTGTAAAGAACGGGTCAAAGAGACGTTCTTTATCTTCATCGGCAATGCCTGAGCCGTTATCGGCCACTTCAAAAACGACGTTTTGTTGCGCATCACGGTAAATCGTCATCGTCACGCTAGACGTTTGACCGGGCAAAACGCTGGCTTCAATCCCGTTTTTGATCAAATTGAGCAACACTTGTTCGATCATAATCGCGTCGCACCAAACTTCTTTGACGTCAGGAGCAATGAAATGCTCGAGTTTGGCGTTGTGACGACGGGCTTGAAGGCGAGCCAATTCCAAAACTTCGTCAACCAAGTGATCGACACTGTTGAGTTCCATATTGGGGTCGCTTCGTTTGGTGAACGAGCGAATACGACGAATGATGCCGGCAGCGCGTTCGGCTTGCGCATCAATGCGTTCGACCGAGTGGAACATTTCGTGTTCCGTCGGCACCCCCACCTTTTTCATTAAGCTCTTGACAATAAAAGAGTAATTGGAGATGGCTGCCAACGGCTGATTGAGCTCGTGGGCTAAAGAACTTGCCATTTCACCCATCGTGACCAAGCGAGAGTTTTGTTCGCTTCGAGCCTGTTGTTCAGCCAAAAGCATCTCATTGCGACGACGTTCGGTAATGTCCAAAGCGATTTGCAAACGCACCGCCGAACGGTCGGTCCACGTGATGATTTTTTCTTGAACGGCGTACCACTGATCGGCTTCTTCCACATACACGTCAACGAACATGCCTTGGGAGGCATCTTGTCCGTTTAAGGCTCGATTGATCATCAAATGCCCTTCGTTGTTTTCACCGAAGTGCGTGTCGTAAGACGTGTTGGAGAAGAGCAACGTATTGGTGTGTTGATCGACCACGGAAATGGCCGATTGCATGGATTCCAACACGCGCGTGAATCGTTCGTGTGCGGCCGTTAACTTTTCTTGTGCTTGTTGGATTTCGGAAATGTCGGTCAAAGAGCCCAACCAACCCAATTGTTTCCCTTCGGTATCACGCAAAGGGGTCACGTGCAAAAGGGCATAAAAGCGTGAGCCGTCGGCACAAACGGGTGAAAATTCGTATGTGGTACTCGCCAAGCGACCTTGGATCAAGGCGTCACTCAATTCTTTTAAGCGATATGAAACGTCCCCGGTCGGCCAGTACGAATAAGGCGGCATTTGTCCGATCAAGTCGGCCGATGAATCGTATTTCAGCATTCGACAGAAGGTCTGGTTGGCGTACACGATGCGGCCGTTCATGTCGGTGACACGAAGACCGGACAGCTGACTGTCGGCCATGGCTTTACGCAATGCCGTTTCTGCACGAAGAGCGGTCTCGATATGATTTTGTCGAATGTTGAAGCGGATCAAGCCGACCAAGGTCAAGACCAAGAAGATCCCCAATGCACTAATGACCCAGAAAAGCACGTTTTGGGTAATCAGACCGTGAGCGTAGCTGGAGACCTGAAGATTGACCCCCTGAGGTAACGGGTGCAAAGGGACTTGATAAGTGATTGTTTTACGCTTGGAGTCGGTCGTTGCACTGACGATCGGAAGATCGTTGTGCAAAAGGCTGATACGGAATTGATTGGAATCCAATCCTTTGGTCGTTTCTCGCAACAACATCCAAAGGGAGATGCGAGCCGCTACGATGATTTCATCGTGATTCCAACGATAGGGAATCACAAGATCAACGAAGGGAGAGCCTTCCAAAGGAAGCGCATACGGTTCGGAAAACGAGACGGAGTCGTTGCGGTGGGAGCGTTGGATAGCCAACGTCGTTTCCAAACGGTCGTACTTTTGACCTTTGTCGACGGAGAGATCGCCTAGCGGGGTCGGTGAAGCAAAAGAACCCAAGACCGTGCCGTCATACTTCAAAAAGAAGATTTCAAGGATTTCGCTGCGGCTAGCCATCAGGCTTCGTGCGCGGGTACGAAGCTCAGAGATGTCAGAGTCGAGCACATCGTTGCGATGAAGTCCCGACATCAATTGCGAGACGCGTTCGGCATCGCTCGAAATGCGCATGTTGAAGGCGTCGGCCCGAAGTTCGGTGTGTTGGTGTAATTGAGCTAATTGGGACTTTTGGTCTTCCGAGCGGATAAGACGACCCACAAACACGATGGCAATGATCACGAAGATCAACATGATCCACGTCATGAGCACGCCAAACGAGCTCTGTCTAAAAAACGCTTTGTCGCCGAGGGACTTGAAAGTCTCTACGGCAAGGCGAGGGGTTGAGTTATCCACGGTGATGCGCTAAGAAAGTCCATTCCAACCCAATAATGATAATTTGTTTGCAGGTATTTGTGTTTGATGGGTGGTCTTTACCGAAGCGGGATTGTGTCTATACGCTAAAATTAGCAAGATCAGTTTAAATTTTTTGGGGTAGACCATGGACCAAAACGAATTGAAGAAAGCCGTTGGCCGCGCAGCCGTTGCTTATGTGAAACCGGGTGAAATTCTCGGTGTCGGTACGGGATCCACCGTTGACTGCTTTATCGATGCATTGAAAGAAAGCGGTATCGATGTGCCGGCTTGCGTTTCCAGTAGCGTTCGCTCGACGGCCAAGCTTGAAGCTTATGGCTACAAGGTCGTGGATTTAAATGAAGTGGAAAAGATCGGCGTCTACGTGGACGGCGCCGATGAAATCGATGCCTCCTTTGCCATGATCAAGGGTGGCGGTGGCGCATTGACGCGTGAAAAGATCGTTGCCATGGTGTCCGATCGTTTTGTCTGTATCGCCGACGAAAGTAAGAAAGTTGACGTGTTGGGTAAGTTCCCGCTTCCGATCGAAGTGATTCCGATGGCAACGCAAGCCGTGGCTCGTGAAGTGGAACGCTTGGGCGGTCGCCCGGTGTTGCGTGACTTCGTGACCGATAACGGCAACAACATCTTGGACGTTCACGGTTGGGCGATGCAAGACGCTTGTGCTTGGGAAGAAAAACTCAATCAAATCGTGGGTGTTGTGACGGTCGGTCTTTTTGCTCGTCGCGGTGCCGATGTGCTTTTGTTGGGTACGAGTGAAGGCGTGAAGACGTTTGAGCGTGAATAATCGCTAACTAGATGCGAAAAAGCCGCAACGGATTAGAAGTTGCGGCTTTTTTCGTTGATGAGCGAACAAAATGCTTATTGTTTCGGCGGCGTGTAGTTGGGCACGCTTGCAACGCCTTCACCAAACAGGTGACGTTCCATTTGCTTGAGCAAATGTTTACGAGCTTCGGCATCAGCTAAGTTGAGTTGATACTCGTTGACCATCATCGTTTGCAAACGAATCCATTCGTCCCATGCTTCTTTGGAGACGTTTTCATAGACTTTTTGACCTAAAGGACCGGGAAGCGGGGCGTAGTCCAAACCCGGGGCTTCTTTGCCCAATTTCACGCAATGAACGATACGAGCCATGGGTAAATTCTCCAATCTGAAAAATGTTGATGAGCTATTTTACGAAATGGCATCCTTTTTTGTGGTCGATTTTGTCAAAAAGCGTGTTCGAAAATGAAGGGGAAGCGACCTAAATCCCTTATAATTCACGGGTTTTTCAAATTGTTTTAATAAATAAAATTTCATGGCCGGTAATTTTCGGGATCAGTTACTCCAACTTCGTCAAGCGCAAATCGAAAAGGCTCGTCAAGAAGCCGAAGCATTAGAGAAAAAGCGTCACCAAGAGCGTCTTGCTCGTGAAAAGCAAGCCAAAGAAAAAGCGGTTCAATCGGTGAGCATCAAAGAGGCGCCCAAAGCAAAATCGGTTGGTGAGAAAAATCCCATTGTCGAACTCAAACTCCAAGAAGGTTTGCCCGTTTCTGAGCGTGGCGACGAAATCGTGCGCGCTATCAAAGCCAATCGCGTTTTGATCGTGTGCGGGGAAACCGGTTCGGGTAAAACGACGCAATTGCCGAAATTGTGTTTGATGGCCGGTCGTGGCAAAAAGGGCATGATTGCCCATACTCAACCGCGTCGTATTGCCGCCTCCTCCATTGCCAAGCGTTTGTCTGAAGAAATGAAGACGCCCTTGGGGACCGCTGTCGGTTTTAAAGTTCGTTTTACCGATCAAACGCAACCCGGAGCCAGTATCAAATTGATGACGGACGGTATTTTGCTTGCCGAGACTCAAAACGATCCGTTGTTGAAGGCCTACGATACGATCATCATCGACGAAGCCCATGAACGCAGTATCAACATTGACTTCTTGTTGGGTTATTTGAAGGGCCTTTTGAAAAAGCGCCACGATCTGAAAGTCATTGTCACGTCGGCCACCATCGATAGTGATCGCTTTGCCGCACACTTTGCCGATGAAAACGGCAAGCCCGCTCCGGTTTTGAATATTTCCGGTCGCACCTATCCGGTCGAAGTGCGATATGCGCCGATTGAAGACGACGATGAAAGTGACGACAAGCATTTGATGTTAGCCATTAGCGATGCTTGTGATGAGCTTTCACGTTTGGGTCGGGGCGATATTTTGGTGTTTTTGCCCGGCGAGCGCGAAATTCGAGAAGCCGCTGAAATGCTTCGTCGTACACAGCCGCCTGCCACGCAGATTTTGCCGTTGTTTGCTCGTTTGTCCGTTGAGGATCAAGAGAAAATTTTTAAGCCTTCGGGTGCCCGACGTATTGTTTTGGCAACCAACGTGGCCGAAACTTCCATTACCGTGCCCGGCATCCACTACGTGGTGGATACGGGGTTGGCTCGTGTGAAGCGTTACTCGTATCGCAACAAGGTCGATCAATTATTGATTGAACCCGTAAGCCAAGCTTCTGCCAATCAACGCGCCGGTCGTTGCGGTCGTACGGCCAACGGTGTCTGTATCCGTTTATATAGCGAAGAAGATTTCAATCGTCGCCCGGAATTTACGGATCCGGAAATCATGCGTACCAATTTGGCCGCGGTCATCTTGCGTATGAAGGCGTTAAAGCTGGGCGATATTCGTGCGTTCTCTTTTGTTCAAGCGCCGCCCGCCCGCGCCATTGCCGACGGCGTGTCGTTATTGACCGAGTTGAATGCATTGGACGGTCGTGAAAATCTCACCAAGGTCGGTCATTCCCTTTCCAAATTGCCGGTCGATCCGAAGGTCGCTCGCATGCTTCTGGCTGCACACGACAACGGCGCTTTGGCTGAAGTGTTAATCATTGCCAGCGCCCTGTCGGTTCAAGATCCGCGCGATCGCCCGGCCGAAGCGCAAGATGCCGCCGATCAGGCCCACCGAACGTTTGCCGATGAAAAGAGTGATTTCCTCACGTTCATCAAGCTTTGGAATTGGGTCGAAGAGGCAACGATCAATAAAGAAAGTAATCGCAAGCTCACCGAAAAACTTAAGGGCAAATTCTTAAGCCCGCGTCGTTTGCGTGAGTGGAAGGACGTTTACAAGCAGTTGGTGCAATTGATCGGTGAGTTGGGCTGGAAGCTCAATACCGCCAAGGCCACGCATGAGCAAATTCACCGTTCCTTGTTGGCCGGTTTGTTGGGCAACGTTGGCTACAAACAATTGGAACCGCAACCCAAGGCTCCGCCCTTTATGGGAGCTCGAGGGATTAAGTTCTTCATTTGGCCGGGTTCGCCCCGCGTGAAAAAGTGCGGGCGTTGGATCATGGCGGCGGAACTTGTGGAAACGTCGCGCTTGTTTGCCCGTACGGTTGCCGACATCGATCCGATTTGGGTCGAGAAGGTTGGCGCTCATTTGATCAAAAAGAGTTACACCGAACCGCACTGGGAAAAGAAGGCGGCTAACGTGATGGCCATGGAGCGAGGAACGCTCTACGGTTTGACGGTGTACGCCCAACGAAAGGTGAGCTTCTCGGATAAGGATCCGGTTTTGGCTCGCGAACTTTTCATTCGTGAAGCGTTGGTCAACGGCGATTGGGATAGTGACGCGGCCTTTTTCCAACACAATCAACGATTGGTACGAGAAATTCGCAACCTTGAGCACAAGTCGCGTCGTTTGGATGTGTTGGTCGATGATGAGTTGATCGTTCAGTTCTATGACGCCATCATTCCGGCCGATGTGGTCAATGGGGCAACGTTTGAGCAGTGGCGTCGTGTGGCAGAAAAAACGAATGCCAAACTGCTTTACCTTTCCAAAGAAGAGTTGATGCGTCATGAGGCCGCCGGTATCACGACGGAATACTTCCCGAAGACGTTGACCATGAAGGGTGTGGAAATGCCGCTCACGTACCACTTCGAGCCGGGGAGTCCCCGTGACGGCGTGACGTTGGCGGTACCGCTTTATGCTTTGAATTTGGTTGATGCGACGGCGGCGGAGTGGCTCGTCCCCGGGATGCTCAAAGAAAAGGTCCATTTGTTAGTCAAGAGCTTGCCGCAGCGCTATCGCCGTCATTGTGTTCCGATTCCTGAATACGCCAAGGCTTTTTTGGAGCGAAAAGGAAAAGAGGCCGGGAAGTTGCCGTTATTGGAGGCCCTCGTTGAGGATTTGACGGAAACGTATCGAATTACCCCGTTGGTCAGTGACTTTAAGCTCGAACAATTGCCGGCTCACTTAACGATGAACTTTAAGGTTCTCGACGACAGCGGTCGACAGTTGGATATGGGGCGAAATTTGGCGACACTTCGTAGCCAGTTGGGGGCAGAGGCTCAGAAATCGTTCCAAGCCGTTGCCGCCAAAGATGCGATGGTGGCAGAAGACTTGGGTGAAGAGATTACGACTTGGTCGTTCGGTGAATTGCCCGAAATCATGGAAATCAAGCGCAAGAACATGTCGTTGATCGGTCATCCGGCAGTGGTCGATCGAACGACGCACTGCTCGTTGGAAGTGTTTGACGATCCCGATGAAGCGATGCGCCAACACCACAAGGGCCTATTGCGGTTGGTCCGCTTGCAGTTAAAAGAACAGGTCAAATACGTCGAAAAGAATTTGAAGACTCTACAAACCGTTCAGATGCAAGCCGGAAGCGTGCCGGTGCTCTCCAAGGCATTTGATAGTTTTGAGGCGATGCGAGAAGCCGTGGTGGTGGCAACGTTGGAACAAACCGCCTTGTATGAACCGTGGCCGATGAACGAGGCTACCTTTAAAGAACACATCGATTCGGCTCGAGCTCGTTTAAATTTGATCGCGCAAGAAATCTCTCGCCTGTTGACCGAAATCGTGAGCGAAGTCACTTTGGTCATGAAACGATTGAAGTCGATGAATGACAAGGCGGTCGTCGCCGACATCGAGCAACAAATGAAGTATTTGTTCCCGAAGGGCTTTTTGCAAACGGTGCCCTATACCCAATTGCGTCATTATCCGCGCTATTTGAAGGCGATCATGATGCGACTGGAAAAATGGCAAGACGAGCAAGTCCGAGATGCCGTGAAGATGAAAGACATCCAGCGTTTTGTGACGCTTTATGAGCGTGAACTTGTGACGCGTAAAGGCGTTGTCGATGAGCGTTTGAGTGAATTCCGTTGGATGATTGAGGAATTGCGCGTATCGCTTTTTGCGCAAAAGTTGCGAACGCCGATGCCGGTGAGCGTGAAGCGTTTGGAAAAGGTTTGGAATAGCCTCTTGTACTGATACAATCTGCGAAAAAGATGTTTAAGGATTACGTAGAAATGACAGATTTACCGATTCGTCCGGGATTTTGGAATATTCCGATGTGGGCCGAAATCACGGTGTACGTGATGGGTTTGGCGGCCATGCTTTTTTGCGCCTGGGGAATCTTCCAAGCCGTTCGTTTATGGAAGGCCGGGCAGCCCAAAGCGTTGCCCCAAGACGCGAAGCGCCGTTGGTTAGGTCTTTGGCGTGACGGCTTTTTGCATCGTCGATTGTTAAAGACGCCGGCGGGTGTCATGCACTTCGGTATTTTCTGGGGCTTTTTGTTCTTATTTTTCGGTACGGCCATTGCGACGATCGACTGGGACATCGGTTTATTGGTGTTCGGTGAGCAATTCTTAAAGGGCAATACGTATTTGGTCTATAAGCTCGTTTTGGATGTGGCGGGTGCCGCTTGCTTATTCGGGCTTCTTTGGGCTTTCGTTCGTCGATTCGTCTGGAAAAAGAAGGAACTTGAGCGCTCTTCTCGTTTTGCCTGGGTTTTAGGTAGCCTCATTTTCATCATTTTGACGGGCTTTGCGGTCGAAGGTTCCCGATTGGCCGTGCAACAGCCCGAGTGGGCCGTCTTTTCTCCGGTGGGCCTCTTGTTTGCCGAGATGTTCATGCATCTTTTCACCGATGAGCAATTGATCGGCATCCATTTGGTCATTTGGTTGATTCACGGTTTTGCCTCGTTGGCTTTTGTGGCCGCCATTCCGTGCACGTATTTCTCGCACCTTTTCAAGGCGCCGACCAATCTTTATTGGCGAAAGCTGACGCCTAAGGGTCGTTTGGATAAGATCGAAGACATTGAAGAGCAAGAGCGATTCGGTGTGTCCGAATTCGATCAATTCAATTGGAAGCAACGTTTGGACTTTGATGCTTGTACGGAGTGCGGTCGTTGCACGGAGGTTTGTCCGGCCGTGAAGGTGGGAGCTCCGTTGGATCCTCGTGCCATCGTTAAACAATTAAAGGATCGCTTGCACAATCCGAGCGACAAGCTATTGGTG
>JAGCMT010000006.1 GCA_017646335.1 Burkholderiaceae bacterium | reverse complement strand
GCAACCCATTCACCGATCGTATTGACGACGTTTTCCTTCGGGAACAAGATGTGCAAGCCTTGGAACTTGGCGTCATACGGCGTCATCGTGCAGAAGTAGAGATCCAAGGGTTCCATCCCTTCGACGGCTTCTTGCGTCAACACGCTCGTCAATTCCTTGGCGCGGTCGTTGCGGAAGTTCAAGAACAAGACGGCGTCACCGGCTTGGATACGACCGATGGCATTACCTTCACCGTCCACGCGGCAAACCGGTTCCATGAATTCGTCCGTTACACCGGCCGCATAAGACGCTTCCACGGCAGCGACCATGTCGGTGACGTGAGCGCCCTTGCCCGTGAGCAACAAATCATAAGCGGCACGCACGCGTTCCCAACGCTTGTCGCGGTCCATTGCCCAGTAGCGGCCCACCATGCTGGCCAAGGTGCCGCCCAAAGTGCCGGCAGCGATCTTTTCTTCCACGCTCTTTACGAAACCCAAACCGCTCTTGGGGTCCGTGTCACGGCCGTCCATGAAGGCGTGAACGTAGGTCTTCTCGAGACCTTCGCTCTTAGCCAATTCCAAGAAGCGTTCCAAGTGAGCCAAGGAGGCGTGCACGCCACCGTCGGAGAAAAGACCCATCAAGTGCAACTGACAACCCGTGGACTTCACGTGCTCGATCAAAGCACGGACTTCCTTGTTGTTACGAAGGGCTTCGGCGGAATCGTCGGCAGCACGGCAAGCACGGTTGATCTTCACCAAGTCTTGGTAAACCACGCGACCGGCACCGATGTTCAAGTGACCGACTTCGGAGTTACCCATTTGACCTTGGGGCAAACCGACGTTTTCACCGTCGGTGCGCAATTGAGCGTGCGGCCAAGCGGCTTGCATCGCCGTGATGTACTTCGGAGCCACCTTGGCGATCACGTCGGCGTCCGAGCCGTCACCAATGCCCCAACCGTCCAAAATCATCAATAAAACTTTACGATCCACAGCAAGAATCCTTCTAAAAGAAAATCGATGGGTATCACGAATTTTTCGTGAACATATCCAACTTATTTTACACCCCGCTTAAAACCTTCGCATCCCGCCACCGACAAGGCTTGGCGCCCAATCGATACCCATCCGAAGGACAACAAAAGAAGTTATCCACATCTTCTGTGGACAAACCGAACGATTCACCCAAAAAATCCTTCACGGATGAAGCACTTAGCGCCATTGCTAAAAAATAGACACCCGAGCGCTTCTTTTGAGCTTTTGGTGAGCCACCCCTCAGTTAAGTGATTGATGCGACAAGGCAGATTAAAAAGTCCCTTTTTTAGGGGACGATTTTGGAAAGCTTTCTCGATTGAGCATAGAATGGGAAGTATCGAAACTCACGACAAAAAGAGACGCTTATGCCGGGCAAACGTTCAGGAAACATCAACGGTGCGATCCTTTTCATTCGCATCCTCTCGAAACTCTCCACGCATCAAAAGCGCACCGCCAAAGACATTTTGGAAAGTTTGCGTGCCGACGACGTCGAGGTGGAACTTCGCACGGTGCAACGTGCCTTGAAGGATTTGACCGAAAGCGATTTCTTCCCGATCGATTGCGATGACACGTCCTTGCCCTACGGTTACCGTTTAAAGAGCCATTCGCCGGGTTTCCGTGTCGGTCGTCTCTCCCCGTACGAAGCACTTTTATTGCAATTGGCCCGTGAGCAGCTTCGCTATCAAATGCCCGAGCGCTTGGTCAATTCCATGGCGGGGCTTTTTGAAGACGCGAGTTACCACATTCGTGCCAATCGTCTCAAGCCCGCTTCGACCTGGTTAAAGAAAGTGCGCGTTGTGAGCACCACGCAGCCCTTGATGCCGCCCGCCGTCCACAAGGGCGTATTTACCGACATTTCCGAAGCGCTTTTTGAAAACCGCTATTTGGAAGTGTGGTACCACAATAAAGAAAAGGTCAAAAAGCATAAGACCGTGATGCCCGTGGCACTCGTGCAACAAGGCGTGCGTCTTTATCTCGTGTGCCAATTCCGAGGCTACGACAATTACCGACACCTAGCCTTGCATCGCATTGAAAAGACCGCCGTGTCGATGGAAACGTTCGACTACCCGAAGGATTTCGACTTAATGCAATACGACGCCGACGGTCATTTCGGTTTCGGCGAAGGCAAGAAGGTGCGATTGACGATGGAAGTGGCGAATTCCTTGGCCGATGACTTGGATGAAACGCCGCTGGCCAAAGACCAAACGATCGTGTTCGGTGAAGACACCTCGATCGTTGAATGCACGATCGTTGACTCTCGCATGCTCGATTGGTGGATCCAAAGTTACGGCGACACCATCAAGTGCGTGGAAAAAACTCCGATTGCCGAAGCCCTTGAGGATTGACAATGGGATCGTATTTCTCATTTCACTCCAAAATCGGGCGGCACGAATTTGCGCTCACGACCCGACTTTGACCGCATGGTTGCCGATCTCGAGCGCTTGGGCGAGATGCACCAAAAAGGACTTCTGACTGACGACGAATTCCAAACGCTCAAGAAAAAGATTCTCATTGAATTACCCTCGAATTAATTCGAAGGATTCACCGTGACCTGTGCAGAACTGTTCTTGTTGCTTCCTGTTGGATTGGCGGCAAGACGTCGCTCTACATACACGGTGTTTGAGATGCACCGCTTATCCGTTGGAATCCAAACTGACGGTTTAGGCTCCCTCGTGAGTCTCGATAGGGCTTGCGCCCAATCTTGATTGCTACGCGGTTGATACGTCAGACACAAACCGGCATCTCGAAGCAGCAATTCCGCAGCCCGCCACTTGGTTAAAAGTCGCTCTCGGTCATGTCCTTTATCCGTTACATGGCACGCTAAGAATGCAGAGAACACATCTCTTTGAACAATCGTGTTCGTCTCTCCCAAACGATGCCAACGTTGTTTCAACGGCTTCTTCGTGTACGTATCCGTCATCGGGTCGTACTGACTCATCTTCAAGTCATACGCATTGAGCTCTTCAACTACCAAGTCAGCACTTGCAGCCTTACGTTTGATTGTCGCTACGAACTCACCCATGCCGTGTCGCTGAGTCGATTTTCCAAAGTTGCGTTGGAAACTACGGTAACTGTTCTTTTCGATCTTGATCGTACCGCCCAATTGGAATAGGTAATTGGCTAAAGTGCCATGATCACGCTTTCGTGTTTGAGCCATGCAACGATAGATCTCCTGAAGCTCGCTTTTGAGCTTTCGATAATTATTCGAAAACTTCCAATGTTTGGTCCCTTTCTTACAAGTGCCGTCATCGTTAAAGTTCATGGGATTCGTTGCTCTTCTTGAACGATCCATTTTGCGAAGCAATGTCCGAATCATCTGATCGTAATTCTTGACGCCCATGACCACATCTAAGAGTCCGACTTCGCGATCGGAAAAGTACGCAATTTTAGAGGGGCCCGGATCGATACCGATGACTTCACATTTTGGTGCGTACACATGACGAACAGGAGGCAGTCCTTCCATCACCAATTGCAAATACCACCGAACCTGACTTTTAATCGTACGATGGACCACCGTGCAATACTTGACTCGATGATTCAATCCTT
Organism: Burkholderiaceae bacterium; assembly: GCA_017646335.1. Lineage (GTDB taxonomy): Bacteria > Pseudomonadota > Gammaproteobacteria > Burkholderiales > Burkholderiaceae_F > Aphodousia. The sequence continues at coordinate 253 of JAGCMT010000006.1, read as the reverse complement.
TCTCGTAGTAAGGTGTCGATGGAATCTTGACTTGATAGACGTGCTTGCGCCAAACAAAAATCCGTTTGTCGGCTTTCCACATCAGCTCTCGATTATCGGTACCGGATATTGAATGAAGTCCTCGACGATACGATTTGAAACGAGGTTTCCCACCCTTTTTGAAAAGGTAGCGTTCAAGTGCACGATAGACGGTCTTACCAATGTTTTGAGCTTCATGAGCGCCAAGACAATTCCGACCGGAAGCGACACGATG
>JAGCMT010000036.1 GCA_017646335.1 Burkholderiaceae bacterium | reverse complement strand
GCTCACACAAGGCATCATCACAAATCGATCGGGCGCGCCTCGCCGACATGACCAATTCACTTTTCGAACAAATGCCTTATAGGTTTGAGCCGTTTTGATGATGTGCTCAACAATTTTTCCTTCAGGTGTCATGGCATTACTCCTTGCGATAACGCTGAGATTCAAATCCAGCAGCAGCTAAAGGGAGATCCTTGGCCCAAGCCGGAGCCGTGGCCATGATGCTCTCAAGTTCTTTGGCGCTTTTATTCATCGGCGCCTCGGTAATAAATTCATCGTGTACGGAAATGACAATCTCAAATCCGGCGGCTTCAATGACAGGCATCGCTTCAACCAAGATGTCGCAGGCGACAGCCTGGCCGGCGTTCTCGCAGCATTTCCCACCGTAGGTTTTGATCAAATCCCATTTCCGCGTGTATTGGTTCATGCCTTTGTAGATAAAGGCACAACGTTCATCATCGTTTGGCAATCGTGCAGCCGGATAGCAAAGATAACGACCACTCGGTAATCGGGCTCGAAGCCAAGCGCCTTTCTTGTCATAGACAATGCGACCGGCGATATTGGTCGAGCCATTGGTGAGTGCTTCGCGAATCGCCGTTTCGGTATCAGCCCAATATTTCGTAATGGCCGGATGCGCGGCGCGCCAGGCTCGCTTAATTGCCTCACAGGCGATGAACGTGTTTTCAGCCAAGCCGTGAGTCAAGCCTTTCTCTTTAAACCAGGGATAGGCATCACGGGCCTCAATGAGGTATTGCGGATCAATCGCCTCAAACGTGTGCTTGGCCAATTCATCGAGATCGACTCGATAGACCGAAGCAAACGTTAAGAAAGCGCCGACGCCACCTTGATAGCCCATCGCTAATTCCAGGACCTTGCCGATTTGTCGTTGTTTCTTCGTCACATCATTGGGGTTGACTCCAAAGGTTCGGCCGTAAGTAGCCTTGTACAAATCGGGACCACGGCCAGCGTCGAATTCACGGAAAGCTTGAAGTTTCCAATCTTCCTTTGCCAACCACGCCAAGACTCGCCCTTCGATATTGGAGAGGTCGGCAACGACAAGCTGTTTACCAGGAGAGGCCACAATGACGCCTCGAAGGCAAGAGCTCATCAATTCACTGGGATCATCGTAAAGAAGGTCTGTCCAGCCACCTTTGATGGCGTCAATCCCAACATCAATCTCGGTTTGAGAAAGCGTCGGGCGAGCCAGATTTTGTGGCTGAAAAAGCCGTCCGGAATATCGACCGGTTCGGGAGGCACCTCGAAATTGCAATGTGCCACGAAGACGGCCATCACTCGAAACCGAGCCCAACAAAGCCTTGTACTTGGCAATTGAGGTTCGGGTCGAAGATAAACGGACCGCGAGCAAGTCTTTCACGGCTTGAGGTAAATCCGGGTCATTCAGTCGACGCTCAACCGTTGACTTCGTTAAATCGGGAAGCGTCACGCCGTATTCTTTGAGGATGTGCTTTAAAACAGCATCGCGTTGACGGGCGCTTGAGAGTTCACCATTGGTCAATTCCTTAGCTCGTTCTTCGTTTATCGCGGCGGTCTTCTCTGCCAAGTCGACACAAGCCTGGGCAAGTTCGGTGTCGATGCAAATGCCTCGACGATTGATTTGTTGATCGAGTTCGAAGAGGGCATGGTCTCGGGCTTGCCAGTTCCATTCCGGTAATCGCTGATCGATTTCTGCCAAGGCTTCGACGTCCAATCGGCAATACTCAACGAATCGTTTCCAATCTTCCGGTCGAGTCTCATGCGTTTGAACATGTCCATTGCGATCTGGGACACAGAAGAGTCGAATCAATCGACGTCCATCTTTGTCTTTCGCTTTGTCATTGGGCACTCGCAGCACATCGCATAACGCGCTAAGAGAGCCAGGTAACGAGTGGCTGTAAGCCTTCACCATCGTGTCGTCAATGCGAGAGAGGGGAAGGTCAATGCCAAGCGCATGCTTGAGCACCACAGTGTCAAACATGGCACCGTTATGCCACACGGTTACGAATTCAGGATTTTCAAGAGCCGCCTTCAAGTCTTTGGGCATCGGCTCGCCTTGCGCGATATCCCAAACCTTGGCGGGTTCGTTTTCAAACTTGTAGCCCCAAAGCAAAACACGAGCTTTTTCCGCATAGCGGTGCGTGCCTTGGCTAATCGGCACCGGGCTAAAAGTTTCAAGGTCACACCAAATTTTTCTCATGATTGCCTCAGAAATGGCGACGCCTTGCTTGGTATAGGGAGAGCAAGGCGCCGCACTTTTCGCTTAACTTTTAGAAAAGATTGTTGACTTCGTCGTCAGCATTCACGCCTAAGTCTTCGAAGTCATCGGTCACAGCCACTCGAGCGCCGGTGAAGGAATCGCCGTGTTTAACAAACTGCACACCGAGTAACGAGCAGTTAATGCGCTTACCGTATTGGTTGTCTTGAGCCCAGAAGCTCACCTTCGCATTAACGTAGCAACCGGCATAGGGCTTCCCATCGGATTGGCCCAAGATGCTTCGGTCTCGGTCAATCAACAGCGGACGATTCTTGTTCTTCGACGCGATGAACATGCAGCCTTCATAGCCGTCGTAGTCTTTCAGGTCACCGTCACGCAGGCACACGAGATTGTTGGCGTAGAGCTTCATCAAGATACCGTTGGCCTTTTCGCCCCACTTTTCCTCGGCGGTCTTGTAGATCGCTTCGCGGATTTTGTTGATGGTCGGATCGTCTTTTTTCAAAAGGAACGATGCGGAGTACACCATCTTGGCGTTGGGTTGATTCGATTCGGCTGCCGGTTCAAAAAGATGCGGGAAGCTCAAACGTGCATTGGTGATTGTCATATCCATAATTAGTCCTCCAGAAGGGGAAAATCGGTGAAGGTTGTCGGTAAAAGAGCGGGACGGGGATCGGTTGCCGGTACACAACACGGAGCTCCGTCAGTTTGGGTTATTAAATCGGCAAGCTCGGGCCAGCTTTCAGCGTCAATCGCTTTGGCTTTCCGAAGTTTGTCGGCCTGAGTGGGTGTGATGACCTTCTTGGTGAATGCTTTCTCACCAACAAGGCTCTCAAGAATCGAAGCGGCAGTTTCATCGTTCGTCCACTTACGAATGCCTTTGCGACCGGCGACGAGCTTAAAGCCTGGAATGTCTTCGCCACGGTTGAGTCGTTCGTTAGCCGTCTCGCGAACGGACTTGCACCAGCCTTCGATCATCTCGAGGTGGATGAGTGCGTAAGCGAGCGTGGCATTGTCAAAGGACTCGACCGGTCGGACTGACATGGGCTTAGCCTCTTGAGCCTCAAGGACATTAGCCACGGCATTTTTCAATGCCGGGCAGAAGGCTTTGGCTCGACAGAATCGGCAGGCTTTCTCACAAGG
>JAGCMT010000035.1 GCA_017646335.1 Burkholderiaceae bacterium | reverse complement strand
GGTGTTGATGCATGCGTTGGATTTAACCTCGGAGCCGCAACGGGTTTTAAAAGAGGCGATGCGCGTTTTAGTGCCCTCCGGGCGTTTGGTGATTTTGGGCTTTAATCCGTGGGGCCCTTGGTCGTATCGCCGTCAGGCCAATGTATTGGGAGGCGATTGCCCGATTCGACCGGTGAGTGTTCCTTGGGTGAAGAGTACTTTGGGTGGTGACTGTCTCATCGATCGCGGTCGATTCGGGATCTATTCGCCATCGCTTAGCGACAACCCCAATACCTTGTCGCGTTGGCGCTGGGTTGAGAAAGCGGGGGATCGATGGTGGCCGGCGTTAGCCAATGCTTATATGCTCTCCGGCGTTAAAAAAGTGGATAAAATGACGCTCGTTGGGAAGTTGGCAGAGCAATACCAAGCCATGGGGCAATGGGTCAAAGCACCGATTGCGCCCCAAGGAGCTCGTCGAGAGACCTCGAAGATTTAGAACGTGAAGGAATTTTGAAGTTGATGGAACCGAAATTGAAAATTTGGACGGACGGGGCTTGTAAGTTCAATCCCGGCCCCGGCGGTTGGGGCGCCTATCTCGTCTACGGAGAGAAAAGTCTTGAGCTTTTTGGCGGCGAAGTCGAAACGACGAATAATCGTATGGAGTTGATGGCGGTGATTTCGGCGTTGCGTGCACTCAAGCGTCCGGTTCCCGTGGCTTTTTATGTTGACAGCCAGTATGTGAAAAACGGTGTGGAAAGTTGGCTCTACGCATGGAAGAAGAACGGTTGGAAAACGGCTCAGAAAAAGCCTGTAAAAAACGACGATTTGTGGAAAGAATTGGATGGCCTTTTGCCGAAATTTGAAATTCAATGGCATTGGGTCAAGGGTCACGCCGGTGATCCCGGTAATGAAAAGGCCGATGAATTGGCCAACCGTGGTGTTCCGAAAGTAAAGAAGGAATCTTGGTGATGAGCGAAAAACGCGCTTTACGACAAGTGGTGCTCGATACCGAAACGACCGGTATGCGCATCGAAGATGGTAACCGATTGATTGAAATCGGTTGCGTGGAATTGGTCAATCGCCATTTGACGAAAAAAGTTTTCCATGTTCGCATCAATCCGCAACGTGAAGTGGAAGAAGACGCCGCCAAGGTCCACGGCATGACATGGGCACAACTTCAAAAAGAGCCCCTTTTTGAAGAAGTGGTCGATGATTTCTTGATGTTCATTCAAGACGCCGAACTCATCATCCATAATGCCGAGTTCGACTTGGGCTATTTAAATATGGAATTGGGTCGTCTCGGTCGTGGCGTGATTGCCGATTACACGGTGGGTGTGATCGATACTTTGAAGATGGCTCAAAGCGCTCGTCCGGGGCAGCGTAACAATTTGGATGTACTCTGTTCCGTTTTTGGTATCGATACCTCCAAGCGTACTTTGCACGGCGCTCATATCGACGCGGAATTGTTGGCTCAAGTCTATTTGGCTTTGACGCGCGGTCAAGAATCCCTTGATATTACGACTGTGGATATGGCGAGCCTTCCTCCGATGCCTGATGTCTCAAGCCTTAGAGTACTTTACGCAACGGAAGACGAGTTGCAAAGTCACGAATCGACATTGGCAGCCATCGACAAGGAAAGTAAAGGGAAATTGGTTTGGAAGTCGTTGGATGTGCAAGCTTAACGCCGAGCATTCATTTTGAGAGCGAAAAAGACAGGCATCGACCTGTCTTTTTTGTTTTTTGCGCAAACTTTGCGTCAGAAATCAAGTTTGTACTTCGTCTAAATCAATTTTTTAGGTGTTCCTACTTATCCTTTTTCTACTGCGCTATCCAGTAATATTAGCCTGTTAATCTGTGTATTTATATTTGACTGTTATGAACAAAAAATCCTTGTTGACGCTGGCTTTGATGGCCTCTTTGTCTGTCGGTTTGGTTGGCTGCGGTGATAAACCGAAAAAGGTTGAGCGCAAGCCCGTTGCGGTTTCTGTGATGCCGGTGCAAGCGACGGATACCTATCGCTGGATTGAAACTTATGGCCAAACCGAAGGTGCGCAAGAAATCGAAGTGCGTGCTCAAGTGGGCGGTATTTTGCGTCAGCTCAATTTCAAGGAAGGCTCTTTCGTCAAGAAGGGGGATACCCTTTTTGAATTGGAAAAAGAACCGTATGAGGCCGCTTTGGCTCAAGCTAAAGCCCAAACGGCTCAAGCCCAAACGACGTTGGATCAAGCCTTGCGTGACTGGCGTCGCGCTCAAAAGTTGATTAAGGCCGAAGCCATCAGTCAACAAGAATTCGATAAGGCAAAGAACGATTACATGAATGCAAAGAGCTCGCTCTTGTCCGCCAAGGCTAAGCAAACGAGCGCTCAACTTGATTTGGATCGTTCTCGCGTGCCCGCACCGGTCGACGGTGTTGCCGGTCGTGCGGAAGTCAATGTCGGTTCGTTGGTCTCGGCTAACTCCACGTTGCTGACGAAGATCACTCAACCCGATACGCTTCGTGTGGTTTTCTCCATCAGTGACAGCTATCTTCAAACGGCCGAACTGGCCCTCAATAATCCCGTTCAGATTTTTGTTAACGGTTCCAAGCAACCGATTGATGCCAAGCTCGATTACATCGGTCAACAAGTCGATTCCAAGCAAGGCGCTCTTCGCTTGCGTGCCGAAGTGCCCAAGACGGAAAAGCTTTGGTCGGGTCAATACGTTGAAGTTCGTGTGATGGCCGGTCATTTAAAGAATATTTATAAGGTCCCGCAAGGCGTGATTCGTCAACGTGCAGATGGCACTTATTCCGTGTATGTCAACGACAAGGGCACCGTGAAAGAAAAGCCCGTGACGTTGGCCCACTGGGAAGGTCGTGATTGGGTTGTCACGAGCGGTTTGACGGCCGGTGACGAGGTGATCGTCGATAATCTTTTGCGTTTGCGTGACCGTATGAAGATCACGGTCAAAGGTCAAAAACAATAAGTAGAGGGCGAGTATGTTTTCTCAATTTTGTATTCGTCGCCCGATCTTTGCCTCGGTGATGTCCATCATCATCGTTTTGGCCGGTTTGATGGCGGCTCGCATCTTGCCGGTGTCTCAGTACCCGGACATTTCGCCTCCGAGCGTTTCTATTTCTGCGTCTTATTCGGGTGCCGATGCTCAAACGTTGGCCCGTACGATCGCGGCTCCTTTGGAAGACCAACTCTCCGGTGTTGAAGGGCTTCTTTATTACACGACATCGATTCGCTCCAATGGTGACGTGCGTATTTCTTGCGTCTTTGACGTGGGTACGAATCCGAATGACGCCATGTTGGAAATCAACAACCGCGTGCGTACGGCCGAGCGTCGATTGCCTGAAAAGGTGCGTCAAGACGGTGTTCGCGTTCGTAAGCGTAGTGAAGAAGTGCTCTTGATGATGGCACTTACTTCGCCCGACGACTCTATGAACGTCGTGCAGATGGCTGACTGGGCTACGCTCAATCTCGTTGACGAATTAAGCCGTATTCCGGGTGTGGGTGACGTGAGCATTTTCGGTAACACGCAAGGTGCTATGCGCATTTGGCTCAATCCTGACAAGATGGCTTTGATGGGCGTGTCCGTTCAAGACGTTGAAAATGCGATTGAAAACCAAAACCGTCAATACGCAGCCGGTCGTATCGGTGCTGTACCGACCACGAAAGATCAACAGCTCTTTTACACGATCACGACCAAAGGCCAGCTCTTAACGGTCAAAGAATTCGAAGACATTACCGTTCGTTCCAAGGGTGTTGATGGCATCGTTCGTATCAAGGACATTGCTCGAGTGGAAGTCGGTAATCGTAGCTACGATAACTACAACTCGCTCGACGGCAAACGAGCCGTGACGGTGGGTGTCTACCTTCAAACCGGCGCCAATGCCATGAGCACGGCTGAGTTGGTGAAGGCCAAGATCGATGAAATCGCTCCGATGTTCCCTGAAGGTATCCAACACACGATCACGGACGATACGACCGTTTTCGTGAAGGCATCCTTGAAGGAAGTGGGTAAGACCTTGTTCGAAGCCGTGATTCTTGTGCTTTTGGTCGTTTACTTGTTCCTTCAAAATTGGCGCTCCACGATTATTCCGATGATCGCCGTGCCGGTGTCTTTGATTGGTACGATGGCCGGTCTTTGGGCTTGTGGCTTCTCAATCAATACCTTGACGCTTTTTGCCATGACGTTGGCCATCGGTATTGTGGTGGACGACGCCATCGTGGTGCTTGAAAACGTTGAACGCTTGATGGTTTCCGAAGGTTTGTCCGCTCGTCAAGCCTCGAAGAAGGCCATGAAGGAAGTGGCCGGCGCTTTGGTTGCCATTGTGCTTGTGCTTTCGGCTGTGTTTATTCCGGTTGCCTTCTTGGGCGGTATGGCCGGTGAACTTTACCGACAATTTGCCGTGACGATTTCCATCGCCGTGATTCTTTCCGGTTTTGTGGCTTTGACGTTGACGCCGGCCCTTTGCGCCATTTTGTTAAAGAATGAGCACGATAAAGAAAAGCCGAAATTCTTCCGATCCTTCAACCGCGGTTTGGGTCGTTTTACGAGTCTCTTCCAACGTTGGGTCGGTTTGAGTTTGCACCACCGTTTGGGTAGCGCCGTGATTTTGCTCTTGGTCTGCTTGGCTTGTTGGCAAATGGTCAAGATCGTGCCGACGTCGTTTGTGCCACGTGAAGACCAAGGTTACGTGCGTATGAGCTTGACCTTGCCCGAAGGTGCAACCATTAATCGCACGGAAGAAGTAACCGAACGCTTACAAAAAGAAATGCGCAAGATCGAAGGGGTCAACTCCGTTTTGGTGATGACCGGTTTCGATACGGTGGGTAACGACGTTCGTCAAAATGCGGCAACCTTCGTGTTGCGTTTGGCTCATTGGGACGATCGTCAAAACACTGCCAATGACGTGATGGCGATTCTTCGCAAAATGGGTGAGAACATTCATGAGGGCGTGACGGTGGCTTCTGTGCCGGCACCGATTCGTGGTTTGGGCTCTGCCGCCGGTTTTGCCGGTTTCTTGCAATCGCGTGAAAACGACGATCCGTTGGTTTTGCAACAAGTCGCTGACATGTTCATCGATGCGTTGCAACAATCGCCGATTTTGACGAGCTTGCGCTCCACTGCCAAAGCCGAAGCACCGATGTTGGCTATCCGCGTGGATGAAGCCAAAGCTTTGGCGTTGGGTGTGAGCATTTCTGATATCTATGGTACGTTGGCTGCCTTTACGGGTAGTACGTATGTCAATGACTTTACCCGTAACGGTAAGATCAACCGTGTGATCATCCAAGCAGAACCCGAATACCGTATGAAGCCGGAAGACTTGGGTCGTTCTTGGGTGCGTAGTAGTTCCGGCACGATGATTCCGATGTCGACGTTGGTGTCTTGGGAACGTACGTCCGGTTCCGAATCCTTGGCTCGCATGAACGGTTATTTGGCCGCTCGCTTCATGGGTCAAGCCATTCCGGGTGTCAGTTCCGGTGACGCCATTGCCGAAGTTGAACGTATCGCTGCTGAAGTGTTGCCTGCCGGTTACGCCATCGGTTGGGTGGCTCAAGCCTTCCAAGAAAAGCGCTTGGGTTCGTCTGCTGCCATGGCCGTGGTTTTCGGCATCATCATGGTCTTCTTGATTTTGGCTGCACAGTATGAACGCTGGTCCTTGCCGGTGGCAGTGGTGTTGGCGGTGCCGTTCTCGGCATTGGGGGCATTGTTGACGACGTACTTCACGGGCCACAGTAACGACATTTACTTCCAGATCGGTCTATTGGTCTTGATTGGTTTGACCGCCAAGAACGCCATTTTGATCGTGGAATTTGCCGCACAGAAATTGGAAGCCGGCAAGAGCGTCTTTGACGCGGCATTGGAAGCCGCCTCGCTTCGTTTCCGCCCGATTTTGATGACCTCTTTGGCCTTCATCTTGGGTGTGATTCCGTTAGCTTTGGCAACGGGCCCGGGTGCTGCCGCTCGTCAATCCATGGGTACGGGCGTTGTGGGCGGTATGATCGTGGCAACCTTTATCGCCACGGTGTTTGTGCCGGTGTTCTTCACGTGGTTTGTCAGCAAGAACGTCAAGAAGCGTGAAGATGAAGACGAAGATTTGAAGTCGCCCTTCTTGAAGCACGAGGAAAAGGAAGAATAACCATGAAAAAAACATTGTTAGCCGTTAGCCTTTCCTTGGCTTTGGTCGGTTGCGCCACGGATCCGAAGACGATCGTGGCTCCCGATCTCCCCGATGCATTCTCGGCGGTGGTGGCTGAGAATGCCAAGGAAGTCGTCAATCTTCAATGGTGGAAGGACTTCAACGATCCGGAGTTGGATCGCTTGGTGGATTTGGCCTTCAAGAATGCAACGGACTTGAAGGTCGCCATGTTGAATGTGGAAAAGGCCGATGCCGTATTGACCCAATCGGGTGCCAAGCTTTTGCCCTCGATCGGCGTGGACGGCTCTGCCGAACGTGAAGGCAAGGACTTTCATAAGCATGACACATCGAGCTTTAAGGTCGGTGCGTCTGCTGCATGGGAATTGGATTTTTGGGGCAAGAACTACGCGAGCCGTGTGGCAAGCCTTGAAAGTCGTGAGAGTGCGAAATATGCCGCTCAAAGCGTGCGTTTGAGCTTGGCTGCCGGTGTCTGCAAGACGTATTTCGACTGGTTGGCTACCAATGCCTCCATCAAGTCGACGGCATTGAGCGTTGAAAATCGCGAAAAAGCGCTCAAAATCGTTGAAAATAAGTTCAACGTCGGTGTGGCTACGCCCGTTGACGTGGAAAACGCCAAGAGCGCCTTGGCTACTATCCAAGCCGATTTGGCGAGCTTGAAGCTTGCTCGTGAAAAATTGATCACCGCCATGCAAACCTTGGTTGGCGATTTGACGGTCACGATGAAAGAAGGTGACTTGATGGCGGTGCCCTCGGCCGTTAAGCCCGGTATTCCGAGTGAAGTCCTTTTGATGCGACCTGATGTGCGCCAAGCCGAAGCCGAGCTTCGTGCTAAGGGTGCCTTGATCCATGTGGCACGTGCGGCGTTCTTCCCGAGCATTTCGTTGACGGCCGACACAATCACAACCGGTGGTGCTTTGAATCAACTTTTTCATGCGTCGACTTGGAGTGCCGGTTTAATGATCGATTTGCCGATTTTCTCGGCTGGCGCTCGTATTGCCAAATACAACGAAGCGAAGATCGATCAACAAGTCGCTTTGCAAAAGTATCGCCAAGCGGCCTTTGATGCTTACAAGGATGTCCAAGATGCATTAAATGAAGTGCATTACAACAAGGACATTGCTGAAGCTCGTCGAATCGCCAAAGACTCTGCCGATAAGGCCGAACGTCGTGCCATGGCTCGTTACGAAGCCGGTGTGGCCGGTTTTATGGAATTACTCGACGCGCAGCGTTCTGCTAACACGGCCAATGTGGCCTACTACAACGCTCATGAGGGCGAACTCAACGCCATCGTGAATTTGATGATGGCGTTGGGTGCGGTAGAAGAATACAAAGCCGATTAATCGGCCAACGTCACACAATAAGGCGTGTGGTCACTGGGTTTGACCCACTTACGAGGATCCTTGTCGATGCAAGTCGCAAGGATCTTTTCTTTTAAAGCGTTTGAGACCAAAGCATGGTCAATGCGCACGCCGTGGTTCTTTTGGAACCCCAACATACGATAGTCCCACCAAGTAAACAACTTTTCCGGCTGCTCAAAGAGACGGAAGGAATCATGAAGACCCAGGTCGATTAAGCGACGGAAAGCTGCTCGTTCGGGTTCGGATACGAGGATATTGCCTTCCCAGGCTTTTGGATTCCAAACGTCACGATCATCAGGCGCAATGTTAAAGTCACCCAAAAGGGCCAATTGCGGGTATCGTGTCAATTCTTCTTTTATCCACGCCGTCAAGTGCTCAAGCCACTGAAGTTTGTAGGCGTATTTGTCACAGCCGACCTCCGCCCCGTTGGGGAAATAAGCGCTGATGATACGCATCTCGCCCGAAGCCGTTGCCAAAGTCGTTGCCACGACGCGCTGCTGCTCGTCATTCAATGAGGGGATATTGATGATTGTGTCTCGAGGATCGGAAACCGTGTCTTGACGATAAAGAATCGCCACGCCGTTATAGGTCTTTTGTCCTGCCCAAACGGCGTCATAGCCAATCATCTGCAACGCATCAATTGGGAAAAGCTCATGGGCTAACTTGAGCTCTTGCAAACACAAAATATCCGTTTTCGTGGCTTCTAACCAACGGCAAACGTGTTCCAATCGAACCTTGAGGGAATTGACGTTCCAAGTGGCGATTCTCATCGTTTTTATCCCATTACTTCACATTGATGCCGGAGTGACGCAAGAGAGCATCAATCGTGGGCTTGCGACCGCGGAAGGCAACGAACGAATCCAGCGCCGGGCGAGAGCTTCCTACTTCCAAGACTTCCGTCAACCATTTTTGGCCGGTTTTTTGATCCAAAATGCCGTTTTCTTCAAACATGGAGAACGCATCGCTACTTAAGACTTCGGCCCACTTGTAGCTGTAGTAGCCTGCGGCATAACCGCCGGCAAAAATATGGCTAAAGGAGTTGGGGAATCGGTTGTAGTCCGGTTGATCCGTGACGGCCACTTCATCGCGTACTTGTTTTAACAAGCCAAGAATCTCATCGGTCTCGACATTAAAGGACGTGTGCAATTGCATGTCAAATAGACCGAATTCCAATTGACGAACCATCCCCATGCCGCTTTGGAAATTCTTGGCGGCAATCATCTTGTCAAAGAGGGCTCGCGGAAGTTTCTCTCCGGTGTCGACATGAGCCGTCAAGTTTTGAATCACTTCCCAGTTCCAGGCGAAGTTTTCCATAAATTGGCTCGGCATCTCCACGGCATCCCATTCGACACCGTTGATGCCGCTAGCGGCCGGATCGTCGATACGCGAGAGCATGTGATGCAAACCGTGTCCGAATTCGTGGAAAAGCGTCAAGACATCATCGTGAGTCAAGAGCGCCGGTTTTCCGCCGACGGGCTTGGAGAAGTTGCAGACAAGGTAGGCGATCGGCGTCTCTAACGTGCCGTTTAAACGGTTGCGTACACGATCGTTATCCATCCAAGCCCCGCCACGCTTATTGGCACGAGCGTAGAGGTCCATATAGAACTCGGCAACCTTTTCTCCTTTTTGATTGTGGATACGGAAAAATTTCACGTCCGGATGCCAAACGGGGGCTTGAGCCGCTTCGATGTTGATACCGAACAAATGCTCGACCAAGCCGAAAAGGCCTTGGAAAACCGCGGGTTCGGTGAAGTATTGCTTTACTTCCTGGTCGGAGTAGGCGTACTTGGCTTCGCGCAATTTTTCGCTCGCGAACGGAAGGTCCCAACTTTGGGGATTGTCGATGCCGAGGTGCTTTTGTGCAAAGGCTTTCACTTCGGCCATGTCGATCCTGGCTTGGGGCAAGCTCTTTTGGGCCAGGTCACGCAAAAATCCGACGACATCATCGGTCGTTTCTGCCATCTTGGTGGCTAAGGACAAAGCACCGTAGTGCGGATACTCAAGGAGAGCCGCTTCATCGCGACGAAGCGCAACGATGTGTTTCATAACGGGCGCATTGTTGAATTGGCCGCCGTTATCGAATTCGGATGCACGGGTCACGTAGGCGTGATAGAGCTTTTCACGCAAAGCGCGATTTTGGGCATATTGAAGAACCGCAATGTAGTGCGGGATTTGAAGCGTGATTTTATAGCCGCTCTTGTCTTCAGCCTCAGCCGTTTCTTTAAAGGAGGCAATGTCATCGGCAGGGATGCCGGCCAATTGCGTTTCATCATCGATCATCAATTCAAAGGCATTGGTTGCATCCAAAAGGTTTTCGGAGAACTTTTGGTTGTCTTGGGCCAACGTTTCTTTGATCGCCTTTAACGTGTCTTTTTTGTCTTGCGGCAAGAAAGCACCGGCGAGTTTGAACTCCAACAACTCTTGTTCGATGATGCGTTGACGCGTAGCGGATAACGTCTTAAAGGCACCGCTTTGTTGGATGCCCAAATATTTCTTAGAGAGCTCGCTTTGGCTCAACTTGATCCAAAACTGCGTAATCAACGGAAGCGCCTCGTTATAGGCTTCGCGAAGTTCGGGCGAATCCATCACGCTCATCATGTGGCTCACCACACCCCAAGTGCGAGAAAGTTTCAACGTTTTACGCTCCAAGGGATCAATTACGGCTTCCCACGTGGCGGGTGTCGCCTCGGCCGTGACGGCTTGTAAGGCTTGGTCAGCATCGGCGATACGAGATTTGATGGCGGGGATGACATGCTCGGGTCGGATGGCGGCAAAGTCAACCAAATCGGTAAAAGAAAGAAGGGGATTCGTCATGATTTTTCTCACTGTTTCGATTCCACCAATGATATCGAAAATAGGAAAAAATCGACCCTAAAGTTTAAAATAAATCATTTGGTCCATTTGTAGAAAAGCTTTGTTATGCAACCGCAGTTCATCCATCTTCGCATGCACTCCGAGTTTTCGGTGACTGACAGTACCGTGCGACTTGACTCTGCTATCGGTCGAGTGAAAGAGCAAGGCGTCGGCGCCTTGGGCTTGACCGATTTGAACAATATTTTCGGCGGTTTGATTTTCTACACGCATGCCCGAAAAGCGGGTGTGAAGCCGATTCTGGGTTGTGACTTGGTCATCGAAAATTCGGCCGATCGCGATAAGCCCTATCGAATGGCGGTTCTTTGTCAAGACAAGAACGGTTACTTGACGCTTTGTGAACATCTTTCGCGAGCCTGGATCAAAAATCAATATTTAGGTCGCGGTGAAGTCAAGCTTCAATGGTTGCTTGAAAAGCATGACGGTTTGATTTTCCTCTCGGGCGGTCCCGAAGGGATCTTGGCACAGTCTTGTCTGGCCGAAAAGACCGATGAAGCCATGGAAATGGCATCTCGTATGAAAGCGGCTTGGGGCGATCGTTTCTATTTGGAACTTCAGCGCGCCGGTCGCCCGACCGATGAAGCGGTGGTGCGACATCACTTGAACATTGCCTCGCATTTGGACATCCCGGTCGTTGCTACGCATCCGATTCAATTTTTGGATCAAAAAGATTTTGAACCGCATGATATTCGCGTGTGTATCGCTCGCGGTGACGTGTTGGCTGATAAGTCGCGTCCCAAGATTTATACCGATCAACAATATTTGAAGTCCCCGCAAGAGATGATCAGTCTCTTTGCGGACATTCCGTCGGCCATTGCCAATACGGTGGAAATCGCCAAGCGTTGCAATTTGGAAAAGGTGCTCAATAAACCTTGCTTGCCGCTTTTCCCGACGCCCGATGGTATGTCGCTTGATGATTACATCGATCAACTCTCTCATGAGGGGCTTGAGCAGCGCTTAAATTTCTTGTATCCCGACGTGGCCGAACGCGATCGCGTGCGCCCCAACTATTTGGAACGTTTGAAGTTTGAGCTCGACATCATCAAGAAGATGGGATTCCCGGGTTACTTCTTGATCGTGCAAGACTTTATCAATTGGTCTAAAAACAACGGCGTAGCCGTGGGACCGGGTCGTGGTTCCGGTGCCGGCTCGTTGGTTGCGTACTCCCTTCGAATCACGGACATGGATCCGTTGCGTTACGACTTGCTTTTCGAACGTTTCTTGAATCCGGAACGTGTTTCCATGCCTGACTTCGATATTGACTTTTGTCAGTACAACCGTCAGCGCACGATCAATTACGTGAAAAAGCAATACGGTGAAAAAGCCGTCAGTCAAATCGCGACGTTCGGCACGATGGGTGCTAAGGGTGTTTTGCGTGACGTGGGTCGTGTTTTGGGGCTTAGCTATTCTTTGTGCGATAAGGTCTCACGATTGATTCCGGCTCAACCGGGCAAAAACGTCTCTCTTGCTCAAGCCATTGAGCAAGTGCCCGATTTGAAAGAATTAATGGAAAAAGACGAGACCGTGAAGACGCTCGTCGATCGCGCCTTGCCGTTGGAAGGTTTGGTCCGTAACTTGGGTATGCATGCCGGTGGCGTGTTGATCGCTCCGGGCAAATTGACGGACTTTTGCCCCTTGTATGCGGCTGACGAAAATCCCGACAGCGTGGTGAGTCAGTTTGACAAGAAGGACGTGGAAAACGTCGGTCTCGTGAAGTTCGACTTCTTGGGTTTGACGACGCTTACGATTCTTGAATTTGCGATGCGATTTGTACGTCAGCTCGATCCGACCAACACCTTGAAGTTGGAAGAAATTCCGATCGATGACCGTGCAACGTATGACCTTTTCTGTGAAGGGAACACGTCGGCTGTGTTCCAGTTTGAAAGTGAAGGCATGCGAGCTTTGCTTCGTCAAGCCCATCCGGACCGTTTGGAAGACTTGATTGCTTTGAACGCTTTGTATCGTCCGGGTCCGATGGACCTCATTCCGGAGTACATCGAGTGTAAACACGGTCGTAAAGAAGTCCATTATCCCGATCCGCGTCTTGAGCCCGTCTTGTCTGAAACCTACGGCATCATGGTGTATCAAGAACAGGTGATGCGTGTGGCCCAGATTATCGGTGGCTACTCTTTGGGCGGTGCAGACTTGCTTCGTCGTGCCATGGGTAAAAAGCAAGTTGACGAAATGAAACGTCAACGGGCGATCTTTGTGGCCGGTGCCGTTGAGCGTGGCATGCAAGAGGATAAAGCGGGCGATCTTTTCGATTTGATGGAAAAGTTTGCCGGTTACGGTTTCAATAAGTCCCACGCTTGTGCTTACGCCTACGTTGCTTATCAAACGGCTTATATGAAACGCCATTACCCCGGTCCCTTCATGGCTGCCAATATGTGCTTGGTCATGGATTCGGGGGAAAAGTTAAAGGCGTTGATCGACGACTGTTTGGCCAATCAAATGTCGGTGTTGCCGCCCGATATCAATGAAAGCGATTGGGAATTCAAGCCCACGTCCATGACGGAAATTCGTTACGGTTTGGTCGGTATTAAAGGTATCCCGAGCGAAACGGCTCAAGCCATCGAGCGTGAGCGCAAAGCAAACGGTCCTTACAAGGATCTCTTTGACTTGGTCAGTCGCGTCGATCGTACGTTCTTCTCACGTCGTACGTTGATGTCCTTGGTTCAAGCGGGTGTTTTCGATTCGCTTGAGCCCAATCGTGCGAAGCTT
>JAGCMT010000034.1 GCA_017646335.1 Burkholderiaceae bacterium | reverse complement strand
TTGGATGAGGTTCATCGTGCCCAGGAACTCTTCTTACCGTTAAAAGCAACGATTGATGCTCAAACAGAAACCGGTGTCGTTTGGATGACCGGTTCCCAACGATTCCGCTTGATGAAAAATGCCAGTGAATCATTGGTCGGTCGTGTGGTCGAATTCGAATTGATGCCCTTCTCAATCTATGAAGCAGCAGGCTTCGGCTTAGAACAAAAGCCTTACATTCCGACCGAAAAGCCTTTTAGTCCTTTGACCAAGTTGGACAAAAAAGCAACGATCAAGAAGATGTGGCAAGGTCTTTGGCCCGGCGCACAGCGATGTGAAGACGCCGACGATTGGGCGCTTTTCTACCGCTCCATCGTACAAACTTATTTGGAACGTGATATTCGTGCCGAACTCAACATCGAAAAGTTGTCCGCATTCCAACTTTTCTTGAAGGGTTTGGCATTGCGTAGCGGTCAAGAATTACGAATCGGCGTGTTGGCTCAAATGAGCGGTGTCAGTGAACCGACGATCAAACGCTGGTTATCGGTGGCAGAAAGCTCCGGCATCATCTATTGCTTGAAGCCCTTCTACAACAATATCAACAAGCAATGGGTGAAATCGCCGAAGGTCTATTTCACCGATATCGGTTTGTTATGCTACTTGTGCGGTTTGCACACGCCGGAAGACTTGGAAAAGTATCAAGACATCGGTGCGATCTTCGAAACGTTCGTGGTCTCTGAAATCGTGAAAAGCTGGGTCCACAACGGTAAAGAAGCTCAACTTTTCTTCATGCGAAACTCGCAAACAAAGGAAGAGATCGACCTTTTGATCCACGCTAACAACATGTATCACCCGGTCGAAATCAAGTGGAGTGACAATCCGACTTCATCGATGTTGAAGAACTTCTCGATGCTCAACGACTGCCACTTACCCATCGGTACGGGCTCGGTGATCTGCATGACCGATAAGGTCCGTTGGTTAGATGACAATGTGATTGCCCACAACATTTGGGAAATCTAATTTCGAAAAAAGGGCTTTACTCCAAACGTAAAGCCCTTTTCCTCTCTATATGCGTTAGATGCTTTGTCGATGTTGACGAACGGCCTCTGCCATACGCTTTAATCCCTCTTCCAAAACGCTTCGCGGCATGGCCAAATTGAGTCGCACGTAGCCTTCGGCATTACCGACAAACATACCGTTACCGCCCTCTAAAAGCACGCCGGCTTCGTTCGCAAAAAAGTCCGCCATGTCCTCGACGTCCGGGATCACCTTGGATAAATCGACCCAAGCCAAGTACGTGGCTTCTGAGATCGTCATCACGGCTTCGGGCATCTTCTCTTCTAAGAAGGCTTTCAAGAACGCAAAGTTGCCATCCAAGTAGCGCTTGAGCGCTTCATGCCACTCCCCGCCCTTTTCGTAAGCGGCACACGCTGCCGTTAACGACATGCAATTGACCATTTGGTTCAACTTGTCGCGCGCTTTAAAGCGTTCTCGCAAAACGGGATCACGGATGATGATGTTAGAAAACGGCAACCCCGCCAAATTGAAGGTCTTGGTGGGCGCCATGCAGGTGATGAGCTTCGGATAGTCAGGCATCACCTTGGCCATCGGGATGTGTTTCTTGTCGCAACGGATCAAGTCG
>JAGCMT010000033.1 GCA_017646335.1 Burkholderiaceae bacterium | reverse complement strand
GTTCCTAATTTGGGGATCGGCCGTGATGTTCGTCAGGCATTAGCCAAACGAAACGGTATCGATGCCAATGTCACCTTCGGTTATTTGGCCGAATGGACTTGGTCGGAATTAAAGCGCTTGGATCCGAATTTCCGAAGCATTGAAGGTCTTCAAGGTGATGCCCTCATTTGGCGAATCGATCATTATTTGGCCGACGAGGCATTTGTCGCTCGCTTTGAACGATTAAGTGCCTACTTAGCCGATGGTGATCGAAAAAAGCGTTGGCAATTGGCTACGCATGTCGCACGTTTGTTTACCCGATATAACGCCTATCGTTTGGATTGGGTTCAAGCGTGGATCAAGCACGAAGATCCCCAAGAGTCTGAAATCGTTTCCGATTTGGATTACGCATGGCAAAAATCGCTTTGGGAGCGCTTGGGTGAGGATCTGAAGTTAGCGGCGATTCATCCGGCAGAGGCGCTTTATGACGATGCCGGTCATTTCTCGACAGCAACCGATTTGCATGTTTTCATTCCGCAAAACGTGCCGCCTCTTTATTTGCGTTTGTTGGCCCGTTTGTCCCGTGGTCGAGACGTCCATGTTTATTTAAAAAATCCGTGTTCGCAATTTTGGCTCGATATTCAAAAACGTCGTAGTGAACATATCGATGAATCGGGTGACGATGCCTTGCACTTAAACGATTTGGAAGGCCATCCGTTGTTGGCGAGTTGGGCACGTCAAACGAAGTCGATGTACGAGCTTTTCTATCACTACATCGATGAAGGGGATGCGGATGCGCAAAATCTTTTCTACTACGAGAAGTTCCTCAAGGACGATTATGTGCCCACATCCAATTTGGAACGTTTACAACACTCGATCGCCAAGCTCGATCCCACGTTAATGGATGGGATGGTTAGCGGACCTCAAGACCGTTCGTTAGAGATTCACAGTACATATTCGACGATGCGAGAGGTCGAAGCCCTTCAGGACTATCTCTATGCGTTGTTTGAAAGTGACCCCTCGCTTCAAGCATCCGACGTTTTGGTTGTTACGTCCGATATCGATACGGTCGCTCCGATGATCGATGCGACGTTCGGTCATAAAGACAAAGCCAATCGCATCGAGTATCGCATTCAAGGTCGCTCGATTCTCAAGCAAAACGATTGCGCGTCTGCGCTTTCGTCTTTGATGCGTTTGATGAGTTCGCGCGTGAAAGCATCTGACGTTTTCTTGTTGTTATCCAACCGTGCAGTCAGTCGTCATTTCGGTTTGGAAAATACGCTCAATGTCGTTTATCGCTATTTTGAGGAAGCAGGTTTCCGTGAGGGGATGAATGTTCGCTCATTGTGCGAAGAAGGATTGGCGAGCATTGCGAATTACAGTTTCGAGAGTGCGATCGACCGACTTTTGTTAGGGTGGGCTAAGCCTGATGACTTCGACGGAATCGTCGCCGATAAGATTTCACCTTCGTTGAGTTTTGACGGCCACGTGGCCGATTCAAAAGTCTTGGCTTCGCTTGCCGAAGCGTGTGAAGTCCTAAACGATTTGTACGAACGTGCTCGTGAAGAGAAGACGGCGCAAGGTTGGCGCGACTGGATGAATGATGCGCTTTTGGCTTTAGTGGGAGAAGAGGCTGCATCGAATGAGCGAATTGCTTGTTTACAAGTGATCGATCAAATGGTCCAAGACCAAATGGTTGCAGAGGTGGCCCAAGATCGTGCTCCCATTGATATCGTTCGGACGATTTTTGAGTCGCACTTTGCCGATGTCAGTGCCGGTGCAACACCGCATTCGGGTGTTAC
>JAGCMT010000032.1 GCA_017646335.1 Burkholderiaceae bacterium | reverse complement strand
TGACCGCACCGAAACGATTCTTAAACGCACGGATCAAGCGGAAGTTGGAATGCGTGTCGCCTTCAAAATACAAAACCGTGTCCACAATGTGCTCTAACACACGCGGACCGGCCAAGGCCCCGTCTTTGGTGACGTGGCCCACAAAAATCAACGTAATACCGGCGGTCTTGGCAATGCGAGTCAATCGTGCGGAGCATTCACGCACCTGCGTGACACTGCCCGGCGCGGAATCCAGACCGTCGGAGAAAAGTGTTTGGATCGAGTCGATGACGACAAATTGCGGATTTTCCGCCAACATAGCCGCTTCGATCTTTTCCAATTGGATCTCACTCATCAAGCGAAGACCCGAGGGCTCAACGCCCAAGCGCTTGGCGCGCATGGCGATTTGTCCGGCACTTTCTTCACCGCTCACGTAAAGCGACTTCACCCCGCTTCGCACGAGCTTGAACATCACTTGAAGTAAGAGGGTGGATTTACCGATACCGGGGTCGCCGCCGATCAGCGCCACGCCACCCGGCACCAAACCGCCGCCCATGACGCGATCGAATTCTTCAAAACCGGTGATGATGCGAGGCACTTCCTGCGCTTGGACTTCGCCCAAGTCCATCACTTCGCTGGCCGTCACCAAACCTTGGCGAACGTGCTTATCGGTACCGAAACGTGCAGCGGAACCCGATTCCACCACAAATTCCTTGAGCGTATTCCACTCCCCGCAATGAGGACAGCGACCCGCCCACTTGATTGTGGTACCACCACACTCCGTGCAAACGAATTCGACTTTTTTCTTTTTCGTGGCCATGGCGATCAATTCTCGTCTTCAAGAAGCGGCACACGCAAAGCGATCGCGCACATCAATTCGTAACCGATCGTGTGGCAAAGGCCGGCCAAATAATTGATGGGGACGTGCTTGCCCCAAAGTTCGACGACACTACCGACTTTCGCAGCCGGAATGTCGGTCACATCGATCGTGAGCATGTCCATGGCCACCGTGCCGGCAATCGGCGCATAGTGGCCTTCAACGTAAGTGGGCGCACCGTCGGGCATGCTTCGCGGATAGCCGTCGGCGTAACCGCAAGCGACAATCGCGATACGAGAAGTGCGCTTGGCGACAAAGCGAGAACCGTAACCCACGGCTTCGCCCGCCGGGATCTCTTGAATGGCAAGGATCTTTGCGGACAGGGTCATGGCGGGCTTTAAGCCCACTTCGTCACTACTGAATTTCGGATCGGGACTGACACCATAAAGGGCGATCCCGGCACGCACGGCGCTACCCACGACTTCCGGGTGCCAAAGAGTGGCGGCGGAGTTCGACAAACAAACGCCGGCCGTTTCGTGAGCGATGCGACCCAAACGGGAAATTTGCTTACTCACCGTGGCGGGGCCCTCACCCAAGTAGCTCGGTTCCGCATTGGCAAAGTGCGTCACAAAGCCCATCACCTGCACGCCTTCGATGGCGGACAATTCTTGGAAAACGAAATGCTCCTCCAAGGGCAAGAAACCCAAACGGTTCATGCCGGAATTGACTTTGATGTGGACTTTTAAGTTTTTATACGGGGCATGAGCCTTGAGGATCTCGATCATCTCACGGTTGTGGATGTTCGTTTCGATCTCCAGGTCATCCAAAATCGGCAGGTCGGTTTCGTCAAAGAAACCTTCCAACAAGAGGATGCGTTTGGTCCAGCCGGCAGCGCGCACGGCTTGCGCATCACAGATATCGATCATGGCCAAACCGTCAGCATCGGCAAAGGCTCGCGCCGCACGCAAAAGCCCATGACCGTAAGCATTGGCCTTCACAACCGCCCAAAGCGTACGATCGCCGGCGCAAGCTCGCATACGAGCCAAATTGTGTCGAAGCGATCCCATGTGGACCGTAGCTGCGATAGGACGAGGCATGTCTTCTTATCTTTACTGACTGAATAGCAACAAAACAAGGGAATTCTTTGATTCCCGTAACAGACTCATTTTAGTCGCATGGGGTGTTTTTCGCACGTTTTTTACCGTTTTCTTTGGATTTACCCTTCAAAATCGACGCCGACTTAAGGGAATATAGGGTCTTTTGCCTAGGATCGACTTCTGATAGAATGCGTAAGTTTTTATTTTTTCAATATTTATAGTGATATGAATCGCGGCTTTTATTCGATCATGTGCGCCCAGTTCCTTTCGAGCTTGGCCGATAACGCACTTTTGATTGCTGCCATTGCCCTTTTGACTCAGTTGAGCGCACCCGCATGGATGACGCCCTTGTTGAAGCTTTTCTTTGTGGTGAGCTACGTTTGCTTGGCCGCCTACGTGGGTATTTTTGCAGACTCCATGCCCAAGGGCCGAGTGATGTTCTTGACGAACATGTTGAAGGTGGGCGGTTGCTTGCTCATGCTCTTCGGTTCTCACCCGTTGCTCGCCTATGCCATCGTCGGTATCGGTGCGGCTGCTTATTCGCCGGCTAAGTACGGTATCTTGACCGAACTCTTGCCGCCGGAAAAGCTCGTGATTGCCAACAGTTGGATCGAAGGCTTGACGGTGGGTTCCATCATCCTCGGTGTGGTGATGGGCGGCGTTTTGGTGAACGCTCAAGTCTCCGCTGCGATTCTCTCTTGCGGTTTCCCGTTTGAAGCATTGGGTATTGCAACGCCCGCACAAGCGGCGATCGGCGTAATCGTTTTCGTTTACTTGGCCGCTGCCGGCGTCAACCTCTTGATTCCGGATACGGGTGCTCGTTATCCGAAGGCTGACTTCCGCCCGATCGAAACGATGAAGAACTTCTACCAAAGCTGCGCCATCCTCTGGAAGGACCGCTTGGGTCAAATCTCTTTGGCCACGACGACGCTCTTCTGGGGTGCCGGTGCCGTGTTGCAATTCTTGGTTTTGAAGTGGGCTGAATACGCTTTGGGTATGGACCTCTCTCAAGCCGCCATTTTGCAAGCCGTCGTGAGCGTCGGTATTGCGGTCGGTGCCGTGTTGGCTGCCAAGTTCATCCCGCTTAAGAAGTCCTTGAACGTGCTCTCCATGGGCGTTTTGATGGGTCTTTTGGTCACGGCGGCCGCTTACTTCCACCAAGACTTGATCCCGGCCGGTGGTCTCACCGTCGGTAACTTCTTGATCACGTGGGCCTTGATGATCGCGTGCACGATTATGGTGATCGTCGGTATCTGTGCCGGTTTCTTCGTGGTGCCGATGAATGCCTTGTTGCAACACCGCGGTTACGTTTTGATGAGCGCCGGTCGTTCGATCGCCGTTCAAAACTTTAATGAAAATCTCTCCATCCTCGTGATGTTGGGTTTGTATTCCTTGTTGATCCACTCCGGTATGAGCGCTCCCGCCACGATGGTGAGCTTCGGTTTGTTCGTGGCCGGTTCCATGGCTTTGGTGATTTTGAAGCACCGCCGCAACCAACAAGAATTTGACTCCACGCACTTGATCGGTGAAGAGAAACGTCACTAATTCCTCCTCCTAGAGATGGAATAGCCTCGGGCGAGATCGCGAAATATCGATCTCGCCCATTTTTTCACCATGAGGTATGCTATCGGTATCTGTGGGGAGAACCGGTATGAGTCAAACGCTTGTAAAAACCACTTCGGGTCTGATTGAAGGTTTTGAAAAAGAAGGCATTCTCGCCTTCAACGCGATTCCTTACTGCCAGCCGCCCACCGGCGAGCGACGCTTTCAAAAGGCCGATCCCCGGATGACTTGGGAGGGCGTCTTTGAAGCACGGGGCCCCGGCTTTATCTGTCCTCAAGGTAAATCGACCTTAACGCCCGCGATTGGCTCCTATGACGTTGCCCACAACGAAAATTGCCTCACGCTCGATATCCGAACGCCTTCTGTCACCGGCAAAAAGCCTGTCGCCGTGTGGATCCACGGGGGCGCCAATTGCTTTGGCGGCGGCAACCTCCCCTGCTACGACGCGACGACCTTGGCAAAGGCGGGCGACATCGTCATCGTGAACATCAATTTCCGCTTGGGGGCTTTCGGGTTTCTCCACCATCCCGCTATCAGTACCGTTAATCTAGCGATCAAAGATCAAATCACGGCACTTCGATGGATCAAGACCAACATTGAAGCCTTCGGGGGCGATCCCGATGAAATCACGCTCTTTGGGCAATCGGCAGGCGCCAATGCCATCATCCATCTCGTAGGTCTCAAAGAAACACAAGGACTCTTTCACCGAGTGATCCTACAAAGCCCTTCGATCGGACGAGGCAACTTCAAAGCGTCCGAGGCTTTGGAGATCGGCAAAGCCATGATCCAAGCCCTTGGCGTTGAAGGCAAAGTAAAAGAAACGATTCGTCAACGTTTCATGACCGCAACGAGTCAAGAAATTCTTGGCGCTATGAAAGCGATTCGAGAAACCTGCGTGCCGAAGTTTGGGAACATGCTTTTCAAACCCGTCAAGGACGAATGGGATACACCGCAGAGAATCATTGAAGTGACGGTAACGGAAGCTAAAGCTCGCAACCTTCACGTCATGATCGGTACCACGCACGATGAAATGCATGGGTTTACGTTAGAGCGAAGCGACAAAGTGCGAGCCATCCAAGAAGCGCGCTTTGACGGACCGGCAAACGCCCTGGCAAAAGCGCTCAACGACGCGGGGGTGGCCGTCTGGAAATATCGATTCGATTGGAAAGCGCCCCTTTCGCCTTACGATAGCTGCCACTGCATCGAATTGCCTTTTGTCTTTGGAACGTGGGGTGCTTGGGACGACGCAGGGATGCTCAACGGCATGACCGAAGACGACCGAATTCGACTTACCGACGTGATGCAAACCACGTGGATTCGATTTATCCGTGAGGGTCGATTCGATGAAAACGATTGGCGTCTATACCAAAAAGAAAGCGACCTGAGAGTATTTCTTTAGGCCGCCTAAGCAAATTTCTATCTTGTGGTTGAGGGAAAAGCACATTCCCTCATTTTTTTGTCAATTCTCGAGAATATTCCCTCATTTTTTTGCAAAACAACTTAAGAATCAATCGGTTAATTGACTTTTCGGGAAAGGCTATTCTTTTTCCACAAAATCCGGGTCGGCATACGTCTCAACCAAACCGAAATGTTCTAACACCTCACGTAAAAGTTTCGGTCGATAGTTGATCTGTTCGGCGCAAACGCTCAGGTATTGCGGATCGTCAATGATGTCGGAATGGATATGACCGTGAACGTTGCCGTTGTAGCGCTTCATCTCAATCGGATGGACGGGATAATGGGTAAAGAGAAGTCCTGCCACACAGACGCGCGGCATCACGCGCTTAAACCCCGCCGTTTCCAAATAACGCCATTCGGAATACTCGTCGTGATTGCCTCGCACGAGGTATTTCACGCCATTGAGTTCTTTTAAGCGATGAAGCTCTTCTTTCACAAAACAAGTATCGCCTAAGAGGATTACCGAATCATCGGGCTTGACGGTCTCATTCCACCAACCCTTCATCAATTGGAAACGTTGCTCTACATCGGTAAAGAGCGATTGACCGCGACGATCGTATTTGAGGATATTTTCATGGAAGAAATGAAGGTCGCTCATCACATAGGTGCGATCGATATCCTAACGCATCGGCATTCCACTCTCCTTAGGTCAACGTAACAAACAAGGGCCAGAACTTCATTGCCAAGTAACCCACGAGGCTCACAAGAAGCATCGTCAGTAACGATAACTTCACGCCTTCTTTTAAGAGAGCGTCGGTACTCAAACCATAGCTTACCCCGATCGCACGAATGGAGACCGGCAAAATGTAGGCACAGTTGACGGCCACAATCGTCACCAAGAGGTACGGAATCGGATTGAGCATCAATTCTTCAGTGAGACTGAGGATCACCGGAATGGAGATGGAAGCGGCGGCCGTATTACTCGAAATTTCGGTTAAGAACGTACCTAACAAGGCCACGGACATCATCGTCTCGAACCCACCGTCAAGCGGCAATTGGGTCAAGCCCTTGGCAATGACCTGCGCGGCATCGGTCTCGGTGATCAATCGACCCAAAGCCAAACCGCCCGCAAACATAAAGATCATGCCCCACATGAGGCCTTTTTCCGCATCACGCCACGTGAGCATCCAACCGCCCTCATCGCGAAGCACAAAGGTGAGCATCCCGAAGATAAAGAAGACGAAAGCGGGTTTTAGTGCAGGGAGCCACTCGGCATACAAAGGACGAGCAAAAGCCAACACGGTGGCTGCCACAAAAAGCCACAAAGCGATCTTTTCACCGTGACTCATCTTGCCGAATTCGGCATAGGCCTGACGGAAATACTCGGCCCCGCCCTTTAAATGCTTACCCTTCGGACACAAGCGGAACAAGATGAGCAAATTCAAAATAAAGACCAAGACCAAAATCGGCACGAAACGATAAACCCAATCCATGTACATGAATTCGTGACCGATTAAGTTTTCAATGTAGCTCACTGCCACTAAGTTGGCGCTACCGCCCAACGGTGAACCGAAGCCACCGATCCCCGCGCCCCAAACGATCGCGAGCATGATGGCCGTGGCAGCCGGACTGCGTTGAAGATCGTTTTCACCCAAGAATTTCAACATGGCAATGGCCACGGGCAAGAAGATCATCACCACGACGACATTGGGCAAAATGATCGACAAGACGGTCGAAGCGACCAACCATACGAAGACTTGGCTTTTAAGCGACGTGCCGATGCGACAAAGCGAACCGATCGCCAAGCGACGGTCCAAGTGCGTCTTCTCCCAAGTCAGCGAAATCAATTCCGACCCCAAAAGCAACACGACGATTTCGGAGAAGTATTGACTGATTAAGTGATTCGTTGGAATCAAGTCAAATAAGGCATTGATTGGAATCGGCAAAAAAGCCGTAATGGCAATGTGAACCGGGTGCAAAACCCACCAAAGACCCATCCAAACGACGGTCCCAAGGGCAACGGCTTGTTTGAAAGTACAGATGTCATTGCCCCACAAAAGGAAAATGACCAACGCAAAAGCCAAGGGGCCTAAATAAAGGCGGCCCATGTCTTTAGAGAGCGGCAACTTGATTCGCATATCGTTTCTGATTCTTAACTCACACTGGATACACGAATCATCTTAAACCTTTTCTTGAGAAAGACCGTCTAAAGGACTGTTTTCGTTGCGAATAGGACAAAAAAAGGAGCCAATTTACAACGATCGGCTCCTGAATTCGGGCTATCGGCCAGATTATTGCGCAGATTTAGCTAAGAACGGCATCAAGTGGTTAAGTACCGCTTGGGGCTGCTCTTCGGGCACGAAGTGACCGCATTCATCGACGCCATAACCTTCCAACGTTTCCACAAACGGCGCCCATTTGGCGGGCACGTCCCAGAGTTTACCGACGACCCCGTTCTTGCCCCAAAGCAGAAGGATCGGCGTCTTCATCTTACGAGCGCGATCGGGTTCATCCAAAACCATGTCGATCGTGGCGCTGGCGCGATAGTCTTCACAGATGCCGTGCACCGTCCCCCACTGAGCGAAACAACGCGTGTATTCGGCCAAGACGTCGGCAGGGAAGTTGGCACGAGCCGCCGGTCCGATCTTGAGATTGAGGTTGTAGTTGATGAAACGATCGGGATCGGCCAAAAGGCACGTTTCCGGGAATCCCACCCCTTGGATGTAGAAGAACCAATGCCAATACTTCGTGGCAAAGGCTTCGCTCGTTTCCTTGTACATGTCATAGGTGGGCACGATGTCGATCAACGTGCAGCTTGTGATCTTGTCTTCGTGATCGAGCACCATGCGATGCAACACACGTGCCCCACGGTCGTGACCGATGATGTGGAATTTCTCAAAACCCAATTGACGCATCACTTCGACTTGATCGTCGGCCATGGCGCGTTTGGAATAATTGGAGTGATCGGGCAAGCCTTCGGGTTTGGAGCTGTCCCCGTAACCGCGAAGGTCAGTCATCACCACCGTGTAGTGTTTGACGAGCTCGGGCGTTAAAAATCGCCACATCAAGTGCGTTTCGGGATGGCCGTGAAGCAAAAGCAACGCCTCTTTCCCCGTTCCGCCCACGAGCGTATTAATTTGGATACCATCGCCCACATCGATGAGACGTTGGGTGAATTCAGGGAAATAGGTTTGATCGGTTGTCATAAAGATTCCTTTCATCGAACACCCGGGAAAGCATCGACATATTGGATTTTGATGTCGGCAAAAGACTCGACAAATTGCACTTTAAAATCGGCAAAGGCGTCGACAAACTGCCATTGGCCGCATTGATTCGGAAACGCGGAAACGCGTTTGACCTTGAGATCCGGGAAGCTTTTCACGACTTTGACTTTGATATCGGGAAAAGTC
>JAGCMT010000031.1 GCA_017646335.1 Burkholderiaceae bacterium | reverse complement strand
GATGTCCGCCATCTTGGCCGCCGTGATGAGTACCTTGTCTTGCCAATTGTTGGTTTGCTCGTCCACGTTGACCGAAGACCTCTACCGCGCTTACATTCGTCCTCAAGCCGGTACGAAGGAACTCGTTTGGGTCGGTCGTTTGATGGTTTTGGGTATCGCCGTGTTGGCCATCTTCATCGCCATGGATCCCAACAGCCGCGTCTTGAGCTTGGTAAGCTATGCTTGGGCCGGTTTCGGCGGTGCATTCGGTCCCGTCATCCTCTTGAGCTTGTGGTACAAGGGCATGACGCGTAACGGCGCTTTGGTCGGTATGATCGTCGGTGCCGTCACCGTGATCGTTTGGAACTACTTTGCTTGGTTCGGTCTCTATGAGATCATCCCCGCTTTCATCTTCAATGCGATCGCCGTCTTCGTTGTGAGTGCCTTCGATAAGAAGCCTTCCAAAGAAATGGAAAAGACCTACGATGAAGTGATCGGTTTGGTGAAGGCCGGTAAGGATTACGAAGCCGCCTAATTCGATCGATCGAACGCTTTAGGGAAGGGTTGCTCATCAAGGAGTAACCCTTCTTTCTTTGGTAAAATGTCGGTCCTTATTTTTGAGAATCCGTATGTCTGAAAATCAAACGAAATCCCTTTTTAAAGACGAGCTCTCCGAGTCGATCTTCCGCGCCATTATGCAATTGGCTGAGATCGAAGACGAGGCACAAACCCAAATGACCGAAGAGTTTTTGCAAAAGCAAACGCGTCGTGCATTTGAAACGCTCGCCTACGATTTCGTCACCCCCATCATCATGCAGATGGAAAAAGAAGGCGTCGAATTCATGGACATCTTCAATTGGTCGCAATTCTTCGATGCCTGCGCTTCGCTGTATGAAGACGAGCACTTCTGCCACCAATTGATCCTCATCCCCTTCATGGCTTCCAGTGCCTACGGGTTGCCTTACGGCCGTTTGGATGACGATGTGCTCGACTTGCTTGAAAACGAATTGACGGCAGCCTTGCCTGGCGAATATCAATTGCGTATCAATACGGACATTCTCAGCGCGGATCACTTTGCCGTAAGCCCCATGCAAATGCATAACCTCGTTCGCTATATGGTCGAAACGAGTAAGCCCGGTATTTCGACGATGATCGAAAGCGAAGAGTCGGCCGAAGACGTCAATAACCTCGTCGCCGACATTCGTTTGATCGCCTTGGTGGTCTCCGCTCCGAATAACCAAGAAATCGAAAGCCTCGATCACGATTACGAAGCCACAACGCAACTTCAAAAGCGTTTGGGTACGAAATTGCGTCGTCTGTTGCGCGATCGCTACGTCGCTACTCGCATCGACCTCGTGATGGAACACGGCGCACCCTTGAACCAATACTTGGATATGGTCGCCGGTGAAGAGGTCTACACCGAAGCGCTTTGGATGGCCCCGCCCTTTATTTTGGTTGAGGCCGGCAAGCTCTTCCGTCACTTCGCATTGAAAGAAGCCATCGGCAACTTAAAACAAAGTTTCGACTTAAAAATCAGTGATTTGCAAGTCTCCGTCGGTGCCTTCTTCGAATCCCCGAGCGTCGGTTGTTTGGCATTGGCCGAATACCGTATCGGCATCAGCAAAAAGGGCGAAACGAAGTCCGTCTTGCAAGGCGTCTCGTGGCCGGTTTTCAATACCGATCACGTGGAATGCCAACGCGTTTTGGAACGAACCCTTCGTCTCTTAGGTTTTGACGAAGCCAATATGAAGGCCGTACACGACGTCTTCCCGATCGAAGATGACGACGATGACATGATGCTTTTCCCGACGTGGGACGGCGAATTGGCCGAGCCGCAAGCCCCTGAAATGGAAACGACAACGCCCACGCCCTATACGCTCAACTAAAGCAAAATTTGCTCACAAACTGAGCCCACCGTTAACAATTTCGGTGGGCTTTTTGTTATCCCCAACCATTAGAATCAATTGAAAACATTCAGAACGATTTTGATGGGGAAACAAGATGAAATACCGCCAAACGATCACTGCGCTCGCTCTATTGGCCATGAGCATGAGCGCCATGGCACAAAATGCACTCCATGACACGCGCATCAGCCCGCAAGGTGTCAATCTCACCTTGGTCGGCCACGCAACCGTTGTCGTACCCAATGATCATGCTCGCCTTTTATGGACCGCACAAAGCCAAGAGGCGACGCTCCAAGAGGCCACCGCTAACGCCATTGCACAAATGAATAAAGGGATCGAAGCCATCAAATCCGTAACGCTCGATGCCAAACTCCAGACCATGAACGTGAACT
>JAGCMT010000030.1 GCA_017646335.1 Burkholderiaceae bacterium | reverse complement strand
GGGCAAGGCTTTGGGCAAGGATTCCCACGTCTTGCGGCCCATGATCACGGGCTTACCGAGCGTCGTGCGTTTAAAGTGCTTCAAATCTTCGGGCAAATGCCACGGCAATTGGTTTTCGCGACCGATCACTTTATTGCGTGCATGAGCCACGATCAAATGCAAAGTCGTCATACGTGCATCCCTTATTAAACGGCCACGGCGGCCTTGATGTGCGGATGCGGATCGTAACCGACGATTTCGAAGTCTTCGAAACGGTAATCGAAGATGGAATCCGGACGACGGTTGATCTTCAATTGCGGGTAAGCGCGCGGCTCACGGGACAATTGGAGTTCCACTTGCTCGAAGTGGTTGGAGTAGATGTGGCAATCGCCACCCGTCCAAACGAAGTCACCAACTTCCAAATCGCATTGTTGAGCGAGCATGTGCGTCAAGAGCGAGTAGCTCGCGATGTTAAAGGGCACACCCAAGAAGATGTCGCAAGAGCGTTGATAGAGTTGGCAAGAAAGCTTGCCGTTGGCGACATACACTTGGAACATCATGTGGCACGGCGGCAATGCCATCTTGTGGATTTCGGCCACGTTCCAAGCCGTCACGATCATGCGACGGGAATCGGGGTTCGTTTTGATCGTCTTGATCAATTCGGCGATTTGGTCGACGTTTTGCTCACGACCCGTCCAATTGCGCCATTGCACACCATAGACCGGACCCAATTCGCCGTTTTCATCGGCCCATTCGTCCCAAATGGAAACACCGTTGTCCTTGAGGTACTTGATGTTGCTGTCGCCTTGGAGGAACCAAAGCAATTCATGAATGATCGAGCGCAAGTGAAGCTTCTTCGTCGTCACGAGCGGGAAGCCTTCTTGGAGATTAAAGCGCATTTGGTAACCGAAAACGGA
This sequence comes from Burkholderiaceae bacterium, assembly GCA_017646335.1. Lineage (GTDB taxonomy): Bacteria > Pseudomonadota > Gammaproteobacteria > Burkholderiales > Burkholderiaceae_F > Aphodousia. The sequence goes on along the minus strand of JAGCMT010000030.1, from coordinate 3,784 downwards.
ACGGGTGCCCGTACCGGTACGGTCGGACTTTTCAACGCCGTTTTCATACACATGGCGCATGAATTCTTCGTATTGATTGGAGATCATGAACAAATACCTCTGAAATACCTAATTTATATATAGTCCACCATTTTACTGACGTAACAGACCAATTGTTCGACAAATCCTAAGACGAAAGAACTAAAAGCGCGGGTTTTTCCGTAGCGCCTTTCCGACAATGTCAACTCCAATCGAGAAAACCCTTATGAAAACAGAAAGATAGCGCCACTCTTCAAGAGTCACTCGATAAGCAATTATGTACTTATGGATAGCCTAAAGGTTATACATTTGCACAAATTCAATAGGAAAATAAAATTTCAAAAGATTCGCCCTCAATCCCGATTCGGCGTTTTGCTTTTGCTCAAAAATCACGTCAAAAACAGGGGTGGGGTAAGAACGTAAGTTCTATAATGAATTCGCTGATTTTCGTTTATTCGTGAGATCGATATGGTGGCGTTGATTTTTGGTGTATGGGACGGTGTCTTCTACGACAACCGCCATACGTATGAACCGAGTGCTCCGGCCGATTTGCCGCTTGAGCAATTCTCTCAATTCAATCCCGGTAACCCGATTATGAGTTTCGTCGGGGATCGCGGTTTCCTCGTGATGGACCGCCGCGCTAACCTCGCTTTCTCTTTGTGGCGCTACTACAACCGAGCCCGTGACGAGTCGTGCGGTAAGTGCACGCCGTGTCGAGTCGGGACTCGCGTGATTGCCGACGCACTTGAAAAAGCCGTTCAGGGCAAGGCCGGCGAAGTCAATTGGGAGATGGTCGAAGAAATCGCCCGTCAAATGAAATTGACGAGTCTTTGCGGTCTCGGTCAAACCTCGCCCGAAGCCCTTTTGGGTGCATTGCAGTTCTGCCGTGAAGAAATCACGAAGGCCGCTGCCACGCCGAAGGATCTCTACGACTACTACACGTTGATGACGGCTCCGTGTATCGAAGCCTGTCCCGCTCACGTCAACATTCCGCGTTACATCGATTACATCAAAGCGGGTGAACCCGTTCAATCGACCGCCGTTCTCTTACGACACTATCCGTTAGTGGGTAGCTGCGGTCGCGTCTGCGTTCGCTATTGTGAAAAGAATTGCCGTCGTCGCCACCTCGACGAAGCCATCGACATCAAGAATCTCAAGCGTTACGCCGCCGATGCCACGGGACCCATCGTGGATCTTTTCCATCATGCTCAACAAGCCACGCATCCGTTGAGCCCGCGAGTGGCCGTGATCGGTGCGGGTCCCGCCGGTATCAACTGCGCTTACCACTTGTTGCTCCAAGGCTACAAGGTCGATATCTACGAAGCCAATATCCACGCGGGCGGCATGGCCCAAGTCGGTATTCCGCAATATCGCTTGCCCAAGGGCTTATTGGAAAGCGAAACCAACGTGATCACTGAGCTGGGCGGTCGTTACTTCTTCCGTCAACGTTTGGGTTACGACTTCTCGTTAGATGACTTGTTCATGAAGGGCTACAACGCCATCTTCATCGGCGTCGGCTGTTCCAAGGGCATGTACTTGGGTCTTGAAAACGAAGACACGACGCTCGCGGGTTACTACAACGGCATCGACTTCTTGCAAAAAGTCGAACGTCACGCCACCGGTCGCAAGACGATGAGTCTTGAAGGCGACGTGGTCGTGGTGGGCGGCGGTAACGTGGCCATGGACTGCGCTCGAAGCGCCGCTCGTTTAACCAACGGTACGGTCCACGTCGTTTATCGTCGAACCGAAGAAACGGCCCCGGCTGATCCGGAAGAAATCATTGCAGCCAAGGCCGAAGGCATTCAATTCCATTTCTTGAGCTTGCAAGAAAATATCATCAGCGAAGACCACCAAGTCAAGGGCTTGCAAATCGTCAATTTGCGCCAAATCCCGGTGGAAGGCTCTTCGCGCGGCAAGCTCGAACGCATTGACGGCACTGAAACGGTTCTGCCGTGCACGACTTTGATCGCAGCCATCGGTCAACGTTTGGACCGTGAAGTCCTCTGTGACGATGACGGCATCATGTTCGATCGCCGTGGCAACATCTCCGTAACCGAAGCATTGGCCACGACCCGTCCGGGCGTTTTCGCCGGCGGCGACGCGGCTACCGGTCCGACCACCTTGATCGACGGTATGGCTCAAGGTCAAATTGCTGCTCAGTCGATCCATGAATACCTCTCGCGTGGCTCCGTCGGTTTCGTCGCCCGCCGTCGTATGGGTGAGATCGTCAAGAAGGGCAATCTCTTGCAAGAAAACGATCCGAAGTTCGACCTTTGCGAAGCCCCGCGCTTGCCGCAAAAGACCTTGCCGATCGAAGATCGTCGCGGCAACTTCGAAGAAGTCGATTTGCCGATGACCGAAGCCGAAGCCATTGCCGAGGCCGATCGTTGCATGCGTTGCTACCGCATCTATGGCGTGGTCACGCAATTGCCGATTCCGGGTAACCACAGTCACTTACAAAATCAAGCGGTGTAAAGGGGAATAGATCATGAGCGAATTGAAGACTGCTTGGTTTAACGGTAAACCCATCCAATTTGAAGAAGGCAAAACGATCCTTGAAGTGGCTCGTGCCAACAAGATCTTTATCCCGACGCTTTGTGCCTACATGCCGCTGGATCACAAGCCCGGTACGTGCCGTATGTGTTTGGTGCACGTCACTGACGCGGGCCAAAAGGAAGGCCGTATCGTCACGGCTTGCACGACCCCGTTGCGTGAAGGTCAAAAGATTTTGACCCGTACCGAACGCGTGCGTCGCATGCAACGCTTGCAGATGGAATTGATCTTTGCCGACCATGACCAAGACTGTAAGAGCTGCTTGCGTCACGGCGACTGCGAACTCCAAGACGTGGCATTGTTTGTGGGTATGCACCACGGCATCAGTGCCGTCGATTGTCCCAATGACCGTCCGTACGACGATTCCTCGATCGGTCTTGTGCGTGACGTCAGCAAATGCATCCGTTGCGGTCGATGCGTCGAAGTCTGCCGCCAAGTGCAGGGGATCGGCGCCTTGACGATCGACAATTTCGGCGTTCAAAGCGGTGTCGCCTTAACGGGTGCCAAGCAATGGGCCGACTCCACGAAGTGCATCGAATGCGGTCAATGCACGTTGGTGTGCCCGACGGGCGCTTTGACCGAAAAAGACCAAACCGACGAAGCTCTCCTTGCCATCGACAATCCGAAGATCACGACGGTGGTGCAATTTGCGCCGGCCGTGCGCGTCACTTTGGGTGAAGAATTCGGTCTTGAGCCGGGTGTCAACGTCGAAAAGCGCATCGTGAGCGCCTTGCGTACGATGGGCGTCGATTACGTGATGGACACGAATTTCGCCGCCGACATGGTCATCATGGAAGAAGGCACGGAATTGTTGCAACGCTTGCAAAAGCGTGCCGCCGGTGAAGACGTGTGTCTGCCGATGTTCACGTCGTGCTGCCCGGGTTGGATCAACTACGTTGAACAACACGAACCGCGCATCATGGACTATCTTTCCACCACCAAGTCGCCGCAAGCGGTCTTTGGTGCTATGGCTAAGAAGTTCTTGCCCGAAAAGTTGGGCATCGCTCGCGAAAACTTGCGCGTCATTTCCATCATGCCGTGCACGGCCAAGAAGGGGGAAGCGGCTCGTCCGAACCTCACGCAAGACGGTACGCCTGACGTCGACATGGTGCTCACGGTACGCGAATTGGCTCGTTTGATCCGTCGTGGCGGTTTGCATTTGCGCGATTGCGAAGAAAGCGAATTCGATACCGACCTCTTTACGACGGGCTCG
>JAGCMT010000029.1 GCA_017646335.1 Burkholderiaceae bacterium | reverse complement strand
TGCGTGGTCGGTAACCCCTGCAACACGAACGCCTACATCGCCATGAAGAACGCGCCGAGCCTTGCTCCGCACTCCTTCTCCGCTCTCATGCGTTTGGACCAAAACCGTGCCATGGCTCGCGTGGCTGAAAAGTTGAACGTTCCGGTGAGCACCGTCGAACAAGTCTTCGTTTGGGGTAACCACTCCAACACGATGTACCCGGACCTTCGCTTCTTGCGCACGGGCGGTCGTCGCGTCGAAGAAACGGCTTTCGAAAAAGAATGGCTTGAACAATTCGTGCCGAACGTGGCCACCCGTGGCGGTCAAATCATCAAGGCTCGCGGTGCATCCTCTGCCGCTTCCGCCGCTTCGGCCGCCATCGACCATATGCGCGACTGGATCCTCGGCGCCGAAGGCAAGATCACGACGATGGCCGTGCCCTCTGACGGCAGCTACGGCATCCCCGAAGGCTTGATGTTCGGCTTCCCGTGCATGTGCCCGGGCGAAGGCCAATACCAAATCATCAAGGATCTCCCGATGACGCCGGACGTCAAGGAACGCTTGATCGTGACGCGTGACGAATTGATCGCTGAAGCTCAAGCCGTCGCACACCTTCTTCCGTAATGAAGGATTCCGTTCGACTCTATAGCGTTGAACTCACCAAGAGGGCTCTGCAAAACGCAAAGCCCTCTTTTGATGCGCCCGTCGTGATTTTGGACACCAACGTCGTGATGGACATTTTGGTGTTTGAAGACGCCACCGTCGCTCCCATTATCGAGGCGATCAAAGAGAATCGCCTCGTACCGCTTTTGCACCCGGAAACGTTTGCCGAATTGGTCGACGTCCTGGGTCGCTCGATGTTTAAGTTGACCGCGGAAGACGTCGAAGCCAAAGCGCTTTATTGGCACGGCCTTTGTCGCTTCATTTCCGGTGAACTTCCGACAAATACCTACTGTAAAGATCAAGAAGACGACAAATTTTTCCAATTTGCCCTCTTAACGCATTGCCCATTTTTGGTCACAAAGGATAAACTCGTACTTAAGGCGCGCAAACGCGCCAAACGTGACGGGATCGCCGTGTTGACCGTGGACGGTTTCGTCAAAGAGGAGCTCGAAAATGGAAACATTACCGTCCGTCTTCCCTAAAAACGAAACACTCACCTACGAGAAGCTCGTCGAGCGTCTTGAGTATTTCCGTGCCGCTTTCCACTGCATCCAAGCCTGGCGTGACCCTGTTCACACCGCCCCCTATCGCGTCTTAGCCAAGGACAACATCGGCGTGGAAGAATTCCCGACCACCGCCGGCTCCAAAGCCCTTGAAGGCATGATGGTGCCCGACGCATTCATTGTGGATCGCTTGGTGCGTGCGGGCGTCGACGTTTTCGGTAAGACCACCATGAGTGAGCTCGCCAACTACGTCAGTACCACGATGCCGGGCGGCTATTCCGAATTGGGTGGCCAAGGCATCAATCCGTACGGTGAAGAATTCTCGCCCCGTGGCTCGAGCTCCGGCTCCGCCATCGCGGTCGCCGCCGGTCTTTGTGACGCGGCCTTAGGAACGGAAACGAGCGGCAGCATCGTGCTTCCTGCCATGGCTTGCGGCGTTTGGGGGATGAAACCCACCGTGGGGCTTTTATCTCGTGGCGGCATCGTTCCCCTCTCTCATACGTTCGACACCCCGGGGGTGATGGCTCGTAACGTGCAAACGATCGTCGATCTCATGAACATCATGCAAGAGACCGATCCGGACGATCCGATCACGGAACGCGCCCATGAGATCCATTTGGATGTGATGGGTTACAAGCACGGCTCGCCCGTTCGCGTGGCGGTGATGGTTTTTGAAAATCGCCCGTTGCAATTTGAGCAAGTGATGCTGTTGCAATCGCTTCAAGAAAAGCTTGCCAAGGTCAATATCGAAGTGGTCACCGTGGAAGTGCAACCCGTCGAATTCGACTACAAGGCGATTACCTCGATTGACTTCCAAAACGACATGAACCGCTTCTTCCGTCGTTATTCCGACGGCAATCACGTGGGCGATGTGGAAGGTTTGGTTGCTTACTACCGTGCTCGTGAAGAACATCACCCGTTCGGTTTCGATCGTTTGACCGATGCAATGGAATACGACGCCGATGCCGCCGGCTACGAAGACCTCGTCTTTGAAACGGTCTCGCGCGCCAATCGCGTGATTGAAGAAGCATTGGCTCGTGCACAAGCCCAAGCCTTAATCGCGTTTGATTTCGTCAATTGGTGGGCTATCGCTCAAGCGCCTTACATGGCCGTGCCTTGGAGCGTGGATGCCAACGGCAAACCCGTGGGCTTTACCTTGGGTTGCCGCTCGATGGAAGACGGCAAGGTCATTGCGTTGGCCAAACGCATTGAACGCGCACTCCAAGAGTAACAATCATTAACGAGCGAAGAAGGGCGGAAAGCATTCTCCGCCCTTTTCTTTGCCTATAATCCCGAAGGATACGAATTCGAGGAAAGTATGGATCTCAAGGCAAAAATCATTCACGGCTGGGACATCTCCGCCAAAGGCTACAGCGAAAACGTCGTGCAAGACGATTTCGTGGAGCCGGGCAAAAGCATTTGGACAAATTTGATTTTGGAAAAAGCACCGCGCGCGGGCGCCTTGAAAATCCTTGACGTCGGTACGGGTCCGGGCGTTTTTGCTACGAATTTGAGTCTTGCCGGTCACGAGGTCACGGCGATCGACTTTTCCGCTGCGATGCTGAAAGAGGCTCGTAAAAATTCCGCCCAATATGGCGCCAACCCCGACTACCTTTTGATGGATTCGGAAAACCTCACCTTCCCCGAAAACACCTTTGACATGATCGTCGCTCGCAAT
>JAGCMT010000028.1 GCA_017646335.1 Burkholderiaceae bacterium | reverse complement strand
GTCGCGAAGGCGCGGATCGTCGTCAACGACTAAAAGTTTCGGCGTACGTTCTGTCATGATGGGTGTCCTTTCTGGAAATGTCCCGCAAGTGGGCCTGTTACATTCGTATTGTCTACAAAAAAACAAACGGAGTAAGTGTTTTCCAAAACTCTGTTACAAATTCAACATCATTTTAAAAATTTCGTGACCTTTTTCTCAAGAATCCTCATTAATATTAGGGTCAGGGCAAAAAGTGCTCTCTTTTACCTTTTGGTTACCATTGAAAAAACTTTTTCACCATGACGAAAGCTAAGTGCATCACGGCAGCCGTGCTCGCCTCGTTGGCGGGCAGTGTATGGGCTAACGGCGTTTACGTCTCCGTTTCCGTGCCCGCGCCCATCCCGTCGATCCATCCGCTTGGTGAGCTCTATTTCCCGTCTTCCAAACCCATTGAACAGCCCAAACTCTGGGATCACATGAGTGCGCGTGAGCGTGCCGATCTCTGGCCGCACTTGAGTCCTCGCATGCAGCGTCATTACTGGCGATGTATGAATAGAGGCGAGCGTCGAGCCATGTACGCTTTGTTGTCGCCTTCGAGCAAACTCGCCATCCGCCACCGCTTCGTTTTCCAAGATCATAAGGCCCACGGCGGTCCGATTCCGCCCCATTTGGCAGACGATCACACCCCGCCCCATCCTCCGCGCTTGTCGCTTGAAGAGCGCAAACGCCTTCGCGCCCAAATCAAGGCCATTCGTGAAATGGACCGCCCGATGCGTGAACGCATCCCTCGCTAAGCACGTATCTTGCTAAAATGAACGGGTAATTTTTCTGATAGAAGTCTCTTTTTATAAAAAGAGACTCGTTTGCGTTTTCGTATGGATCAATTGACATTATTGGCCTTGGATACGGCCACCGAACACTGCTCCGTGAGTTTGTTGGTCAAGGGCCAACGTTTCGTGCGTGCCGAAAAAGTCGGTAACGGTCACTCGCAACTCATCCTTCCGTGGATCGATGAAGTCTTAAAGGAAGCGGGCATTGCGCTTGGCGACGTCGACGGCATTCTCTTTGGTGCGGGTCCGGGCGCTTTTACCGGTCTTCGTATCGCTTGCGGCGTGGCCCAAGGTTTGGCTTTCGGTGCCGACAAGCGCTTGTTGCCGGTCTGCAATCTTGAGGCGCTTGCGCATCACGCGTTTGAAAAGGCCGCGCGCGTGGCCGTCATGAACGACGCTCGCATGGGCGAGTGTTATGCCGCCGTCTATGAAAAGACCGAGGCCGGTGTGAAGACCGTGGCTGCGCCCATGTTGATTAAGCCTGCGATGGTCGGTGAGTGGTTGGCCGAGCACGGTGCGCAATACGCGACGGGCACGGGCATCGAAGCCTATAAGATGGAATTGGCAATCGACCATGCGCCTTCGCACTTGGAAGCCGACGCGATGATCGATTGGTATTTGGCCAATCGTGACGCGTTGACGGACGCTTGGGTGGCGCCGGAATTGGCCGCGCCCATTTATGTTCGTGACCGTGTGGCTTTAACGATTGAAGAACGTGCCGAAGGGAAACGCCTCTGATGCTTCACTTTACTGAAATCACCCGTGAAGAAATCCCGCTTGTAGCGGCGATTGACAAGGCCGCGTTTGAATTTCCGTGGTCGGAAAACGAATTCATGGGCAGCTTTAACGCGGGCCACCGCTTCATCGTGTTAAAGGACGATGAAACGATCGTGGGCTTTGCCGTCTATCAACAAGTCTTTGAACAAGCCGAAGTGTTGACGATCGGGGTCGATCCCACGCATCAACGAAAAGGCTACGGGTCTTTGTTGATGGAAAAGATGGTGGCGGAGCTTCTCACGCAAGGCGCCGAACAATTATTTTTGGAAGTGCGAGTCTCCAATGCGCCTGCGCAAGGGCTTTACCGAAAGTTGGGCTTTGTCGAAATTTCTCGCCGAAAAGGTTACTATCCTACGAAAGACGGTCGTGAAGACGCGATCGTGATGCAAAAGGCTTTGTTGGAAAACTGATGAGCTACTCAAAAGAAACGGCACTCATTTGGCAAGCGATGGGGATCGGTGCGCTCTGGATCGAGCGTGACGCCGAGGACCCGTTGTCGCCGTCTGCCGTTTTGGCCGATAGCCCGAAGACCGCAGTGGCGACGGTAGAGGCGCCGAAAGCCGAACCCGCAGCCACAGAGCCGAAGGTTGAAACGCCGGTTGCTCTCCAACCCGCCGCTCCCGCCGCCACTCCCGTTTGGGGCGAAATGCCCAAGGCGCCGGCTCCCGCTCAAACGAAGTCCGTTACTCCTCAAGCCCCGGTGGCTCCTGCCATTCGTCCGGTGGCTGCACGTCCCGCACCCGTCAAACGCGATGCGACGCTTGAAGTTCATATCCATGACGAGAAGCCCATTGCCGCCGGCGTGGTGGAATTGGATCACGAGATCTTGGCTAAAATTCCCGAAGCCTCTTGGAGTGAATTGCGTGAAGTGGTGCGTGGTTGCACCATGTGCAAATCCTTGGCACAAAGCCGCTTGAGTACCGTCTTCGGTACCGCCGAGCGTGGCGCCTCGATCGTGATCGTGGGCGAGGCACCGGGTCGTGATGAAGATTTGAAGGGCGAACCTTTTGTCGGTAAGAGCGGGGAGTTGCTTGAAAACATCTTGCACGAATGCGGCTGGAAGCGCGGTGAAGACGTCGCCATCATCAACGTGTTGAAGTGCCGTCCGCAAAACAATCGCAATCCGCACGAAAACGAAATGAAGTGCTGCCGCGCCTTCTTGGATCGTCAGTTGTCGCTCTTGGGCCCGAAGATTGTGATCCTTTTGGGTCGCTTTGCCACGATGAGTTTGTTGGATACGCAAGCCTCGATCGGTTCCTTGCGCGGCAAAGAACACGCCATCGAAATCAACGGTCGTCAAGTACCGACCTTTGTGACGTATCACCCGTCGTACCTCTTGCGCTCGCCTTCGGAAAAACTTTCCGCTTGGCGTGATTTCACCTTGGCTCGTAGCGCCTGGATTAAATAGAAACGGATTTTTGCTGTAACGCACCTTGGCAACAGGGTGTGTTTTTTTGTGGTGTGCTCGGCATAGGTGCAGTCTAATTGCTCAAAGTCCCGAGCGCAGGAGAAAAGATTTTCCCATATGACAAAAAAAAAGGGACCGAATGTTCGGTCCCTTTGGATGTTGTCATAAAATACCGCTCAATTTCCATCATGTTTTAGTGAAATAGAGCTCATTTTGAGCTGTATTTTGGCCTTTTTTTGCCTATTTTGAGCTGTATTGGGGCGCGATAGTCGTTTTGTCTCAAAAAATCTCCCATTTCGAAAAAAAATCGCACGGCTCGATTACGAAACCGTGCGATATATCTTGAGAGGGGGCAGTTACTTTTCTTTGAGCGCCCGTTTACTCGTGGCGTGCCAACACACGAGCGACCCCACCACGACCATACTCACGCCTTCCCAGAAGGTGGTGTTGAGTTCCGCACCGATCCAGATGCTCGCAAAAAGGCACGAAAGCACCGGCGTGAAGTAAGAGGCAATTGCTAAGACGGTGATGTTGCCGTAAATCATCCCGTGCGTCCACGCGGCATAAGCGACCCCCATGGCTGCGCCACCAAAGATGACACTCAAAACGCCCTTGGTGGTGATCACGGGATCGCCGCCTACGCCCATTGACCACATGGCACCGAAAAGGATCATGTCCAGAAGAAAGATCACCGTGCTGCAGTTTTGGCCGTGGGACCATGCGCGCGTCATGCTGCAGTAGGCGGCCGATGTCACGGCCGCACCAAACGCCAAGGCGTAACTTAAGGGATTACGCATCAAGCGGGCGATAAAATCGTCCAACACGAATTGCCCGCCGCTTAAGATCCAGAAAATACCGACCAAGCTCAATAGCGCCCCCGGCGCGATCCACCAACGGGCCTTCTGCCCGTTAAAGAGGATGGCAAACACGATCGTGAGCATCGGCCAGAGGTAATTGACCATGCCGACTTCCATCGTTTGGGTGCTGCCGTCGGAAAAGTAAAGCGAGAGGCAAAAACAGATCGAGCAGATGTTGGCCGTGCCGATGCCGAAGATCTTGTACTTCCAAGGCATCAAGCGGAATTTGGGCATCCCCACCAAAAAGACCAAAAAGAGCGTGGCGACCACGTAGAGCAAACACTGTCCTTGGGCCATGCCGAAATTCTCAGCGATACCGCGCACCAACGAGACGCTCGCTCCCCATAAACAGGGCGCGATCAAACCGATCATGGTGGCGGCGGTAGCGGTCTTGAGTGCTGACATGAGAAGGGTTTCTCCAAGGATTTGGCTATTTAGTGAGTGTACTCCCAAGCGTAACCTTCCGTAATCATCGATCATTCAAAAATGATGGGGCTATCATGAGCGCCGACTCAGAATAGAAAGCGCTTTTGGGTCACGGTGAGGCTCATGAGGGAAATGAGCCTTTTCTTTTTGGGGTGTCGGAAATCGTCTTTTGGCTCAATGAATTAGGTAAAAGCCAAGACGGTAAAAGCTCATTTTGAGCGTCGAGAATGCTTACTTTTTGACATCGCCACTAAGTGCTCGACGCATAAGGAACTTTTTGAGAAAAGGCTTTAGTAATCCACAGAAGCTGTGGATTACTCATGCGGCTTCACACTATGCGTGCCGTGCATAATGGAGCAAGAAAAAACGAAGGCCAGAGAAATTTCTCAAGCCTTCTGAGTTTTAGCGATGCTCGGCGATCACTTCACCGATGCGCTCGAGCGC